>DJVJ01000056.1 GCA_002441135.1 Caryophanales bacterium UBA6259
CCGAGACTTTCTCGACAGCCTGAAACTACAGATAAATCTGTAGTTTTTTTTTTGTTTTAAGCACCATAGTCATTCGTCCTGCATAAGATTAATTGAGAATTGATTGAGGAGGGTACAAATATATGTTCCGCGCTGATAAAGACTTTCAATGTCGTGAGATTATTACCAAGGCGGTTTGTGGTAAAGGTCGAAAGTTCTCTAAAACACCTCATACCATTACACTAGCAAATAGACCTTCAAGCATTTTAGGAAGCTGGGCTATTAATCATACTTTTGAAGCAGAAAAAGTTGGAGACATGGTTGAAATCGTTGGTAAACATGAGATTAGCTTATGGTACTCATATGCGAATAATACCAAAACCACTGTGGCAACTGAAACAGTTTCTTATATGGTGCAGGTTCCATTATCGTATCTTGATAGTAACTGCAAAAATGAAGTCGAGGTAACCGCCCAATCTACACAAGGTCCAACATGCATTGATGCCAAAATTACTGGATCTGGGGATGCAGTTGAGGTGCTGGTAGAGAAGGAATTCCTAGTAGAAATTGTTGGTGAAACTAAGGTATGCGTTGTGTTATGTCCTGGTGACTGTGACGACGAAGATAAAGGTTTTCTCATTGATGAAGAAGATATTGAGTCCGAGGACATCGAAGACTTAGACCCATTTATCATTGATGACCTTGACTAAGTAAGGGGAAAAAGGAGGATGAGATAATTAACTCTCCTCCTTTTTTTTATGTGTAATGAATCATCACTTTTTACTCCTAATAAGGGTAGCTAATTAAATGTGTTATTAATGGACTAATGATGAGTATAATAACACGCACTTCATCCACTTTTGATGAATAAAATATAGCAAAACTCTTCCCACTTTTTGAAGTGGGAGTCTTAATGATTATAACCCTAACATTGGGGGAAAAAATATGACCACTTATTTTATTCATGAAAACCAAAAAAATATTGATGCAATAACCAGTGAATTGAGCGTTTCGCATGGAACTCAAGAGAAACAAAATTTAAAACAGTTGGATATTCTAATCCCGTGGGGGACAAATCACGCAAATAATCAACATTTTTTCACTTTAAACAAAAAGGCAAATGAAGTGACTGGGGATAAATCCAAACTTATTCGACAATACGAAATTTTTAATCTGCACGGGGTTTCCACACCAATTATTGTTGAACCTTTTACCAAACAATTAAAACTAAAAAAGGCGAGCTACAATAGCATTTATCAAGTGCCTGTTTTCCAACTGAAGATATTAAGCTACTTTAAAAAAAGAAATAGTAATAATAGCAATTGGATTAATAAAGAAATTTTTAGTGGAAATAAAGAATTTAATTTTGATGAGGTTAGATCTCTACGAACACAAAGAGAAGAACGACGAGTTCGGCAATTAGCGATTCGAGCAATTTATGCACTTAATTTGGATTTTGGATTAGTAACAATTGGTGTAGGACCTGGTGAGAAACCGTGGGTAATAAAGGTTGAACCTTTTCCTGCTTTGAATAGAAGATTAGGGACTTTATTTGGCAAAGCCATACAATCCTTTAGCAACAGATGGGAGAGAGAATTAAGAGAATGGAATCCGAATGCGATGCTTGGGGCTGATCCAGAATTTGTTTTGAGAAATCCTGACGGAAGCTTAGAGCTAGCATCTAAATACCTAAGTAAAAAAGGGCGGGTTGGTTGTGATGATATTTGGACAAATAGAGATCGAACCCAGCTTCCCATAGCCGAATTAAGACCTGAGCCATCTACTCAACCTAGACAACTAGTAATTAATCTTTATAAAACGATGATTTTAGCTAGTAAAAAAATATCGAATAGAGAGGTTCAGTGGTTAGCCGGAGCTTTACCAATAGATGGATTTCCAATAGGAGGTCACATTCATTTTAGTAGAATCTGGTTAAATTCTTTTTTGCTTAGAGCTTTTGACAACTATATAACTCTTATGATTACCTTATTTGAAGATCGAACAGGAATTAGGCGTAGACCGAAATATGGTTTCTTGGGTGACTTTCGTGAACAATTTCATGGAGGATTTGAATATCGAACATTACCAAGCTGGCTGGTATCCCCATTATTAACGAAGGGAATTATTGCTTTAGCAAAATTGGTTGCGGAAAACTATATTTTTCTATATCAAAATCCTTTACAAGATTCTTATTTACAGGAAGCTTATTATAAAGGAGATAAGGAACGACTTCGCCCAGTTGTAAAAAAATTATGGTCTGAATTAAAGCAATTAAGGGAATACGACCTTTATAAAGAATATTTAGACCCATTAGAAACATTAATAAATGATAGTTATCATTGGAACGAACAGAGCGACTTTAGACGCATTTGGAAATTACCTCCTTATCATCGTAAAAAGTAAAAAAGTTCATCCTCCATCTAGAGGTAATTATGATATACTATTATAATGAATCTTATTATGATGAGGGATGTATATGGCAACTTTTACTCCAATGATTCAACAGTACTTAACTATCAAGGCAGATTATCCAGATGCCTTTTTGTTTTTTCGATTAGGTGATTTTTATGAAATGTTTTTCGAAGACGCGGAAAAAGCGGCTCAAATTCTTGAAATAACCTTAACAAGCAGAGAGGGTGGAGGAGCTACCCGTATTCCAATGTGTGGTGTTCCTTACCATTCTGCTGATTCCTATATTCATAAATTAATCGAATCAGGTTACAAGGTTGCGATTTGTGAACAAGTAGAAGACCCAAAGCAAGCAAAGGGAGTCGTTAAAAGAGAAGTAACAAAAGTAATTACTCCGGGTACAATTATGGAGGGAAAAGTTTTACAGCATAAAGGAAATAATTATATCGCCTCCATGTATCCTGAAATAGATTCCTCTATATTCGGTTTGACGATTGGGGATCTATCTACTGGTGAATTTTATACAACACGTATCTATGGCAATGTTGAAGAGATTATAATGGAATTAAATCAATTTCAACCAGCAGAGGTCTTAATTGAAGAAAATTGGCTTCAAGCCCATAAAGAAAATATAACTCCTTACATAGACTCTGTCCTATCAAGCTATGCTACTGGAGACGAGATAGCATTAAAAACTTTTACTTCTTTATTTCAAGATCAGTTTGGAGAACAAGAAGATATACCATTGATTTGTAGGCTAAGTTCTGGAGTACTACTTAATTATTTACAAAAGACACAGCAACGAAAAATTACTCATTTTAACCAAGTGCAATACTACGATACCAAGCAGTTTATGATATTAGATTCATTTACAAGAAAAAATCTAGAGCTAACACAGACTGCTAGAGACCAATCCAAAAAAGGCTCTTTATTATGGCTTTTAGACCAATCTCAAACGGCGATGGGAAGTAGATTATTAAGACGTTGGCTAGAAAAACCACTATTAATCAAATCGGAAATAGAGGAACGTCTTGATCAAGTGGAAGAACTTTATCATAATCCTTTATTAACAGAGGAATTAAAGAAGTCCCTGAAACAAGTCTATGATATTGAACGATTAGTTTCTAAAATTGCATTTGGTAATGCTACACCAAAGGATTTATATGCGCTCAGAAGAAGCTTAGAAAGGGTTCCTGAAATATTTAATAATATAAACGAGAGCAACACCCTAGCTTTAAAGAAATTAGTTCAAGGCATCGATTTTTGTGATGATGTACAAGCCTTAATTTCAGATTCCATTAATGAAGATCCACCTGCAACCTTTAAAGATGGTGGAATTATTAAGCGCGGGTTCAATCCACAATTAGACCAATATTATCGGGTACAATCAGAAGGAAAGCTTTGGCTTCAGGAGCTAGAAAAAAGAGAACGAGAATTAACAGGTATTAAATCTTTAAAAGTTGGATTTAATAAAGTTTTCGGCTACTATATCGAAGTGACAAGAACGAATTTAAACCAGGTTCCTCAGCATCGTTATATTCGAAAACAAACATTAGCTAACGCAGAGCGGTATATTACCGAAGAATTAAAGGAAAAGGAATCTCAAATTTTAGAGGCAGATGAAAAAACATTAGATCTAGAATATGAGGTATTTGTTAATATAAGAGAAAAAATTGCTGAACATGCTGTACGTCTACAAGGCTTAGCTAAACAAATTGCTGCATTGGATGTATTGCTTGCTTTTGCCACAGTCAGTATCCAACAGCATTATACAAGACCGAGAACCAATCTGGATGGAAAACTGCAAATAAAAGATGGAAGACATCCTGTCATAGAAGCAGTACAAAAAGGAAAGCCTTACATTGCAAATGATGTAAATCTGAATAATGAAGAAGAACAAATCCTCTTAATTACTGGACCTAATATGTCTGGTAAAAGTACCTATATGCGTCAAATTGCATTATCGGTAATCATGGCTCAGATTGGTTGTTTTGTTCCTGCAAAATCAGCGGATATTACAATAACTGATCGTATTTTTACTCGTATAGGAGCAGGAGATGATTTAACAAGTGGATACAGCACCTTTATGGTGGAGATGATGGAGACGAAGCTTGCGATCACTCAAGCTACCTCCCAAAGCTTAATTTTACTTGATGAGATAGGAAGAGGCACATCAACATATGATGGGATGGCCTTAGCACAAGCGATTGTTCAGCATATTCATGAGGTGGTCAAGGCGAAAACGTTGTTTTCTACGCACTATCATGAATTAACTGATTTGGAACATCAATTTAAGCGAATTCATAACATACATGTTAATGTAATTGAAAAGGATGGAAATGTGGTCTTTTTACACAAGATTGAAAAAGGAAAAGCAGATAAAAGCTATGGAATTCATGTTGCAGAATTAGCAGGATTACCAGATGAAGTGATAAAAAATGCAAAACAAATTTTATCAGCCTTAGAAAGTAATGAGGATGAAATTGCGGTAGCCCATCAACTAGATTTATTTCAAGTAGAAGCAGCAGTAACTTCAACAACTTCCATTCCAATGATTGAACAGATTAAAGAGTTAGATTTACTCAATATGACACCAATGGAAGCCTTCCAAATATTATATGAGCTGCAAAAAGAGTTAAGGAAGTGATCACTTGGGAAAAATAACTATTCTTGATGAGCACATTGCCAATCAAATTGCTGCAGGAGAGGTAGTAGAGAGACCTGCTTCTATCGTTAAGGAGCTTGTAGAAAATAGCATTGATGCAGGAAGCACCAAAATTGAGATAGAGATAGAAGAAGGTGGCCTCACCTCGATAAGGGTCGCAGATAATGGAGATGGTTTGGAAGAGGATGATGTTGAAAAAGCCTTTTTAAGACATGCTACAAGTAAAATTAAAACAGGAAATGACTTGTTTAGGATTACTACGCTTGGCTTTAGAGGGGAAGCATTACCAAGTATTGCTGCAGTATCACGTTTAACCTTAAGAACATCCACGACCCAAAATGGACAAGGCTTAGAGGTCTATTTAGAAGCAGGTAACTTAAAAAAGAAACAAGCTATTGCTTTTAATAAAGGGACAGAAATCATCATTAGAGATATTTTTTTTAATACACCAGCTCGTTTAAAATATCTTAAAGCATTGCAAACCGAGATTGGACATATTATTGATTATGTTAATCGATTAAGTCTGTCTTACCCATACATTGCATTTACCTTGATACACAACAATCGTCCTCTTTTAAGAACCAATGGAGACCGAGAATTACTTCATGTGATTACCGCTATTTATGGGGCTAGTGTCGCTAAAAGTATGATTAAGCTTGAAGAAGAGGATAAAGACTTTAAAATCTCAGGCTATATAAGCAGACCTGAAATAACGAGAGCAAACAAAAACCATATTTCCTTATTTGTTAATGGACGTTTTATCAAGCATTATTTATTAACTCAAGCAATAATCAAGGGCTTCGATACTTTATTAATGGTGAACCGTTTTCCTATCGCTGTGATCAATATTGAATTAGATCCTTCTTTAATTGATGTAAATGTGCATCCAGCTAAATTAGAGGTTCGTTTTAGTAAAGAACAAGAGTTAATGAAATTACTTGAGCAAACGATACGCTCGTACTTGCATGAGCAAAATTTTGTCCGCCAAATTGATCTGAATTCCATTGCAACAAAAAAAGAAAAAGTAAAAGTAGAACAGTCAAGTATAAACTTTTATCGAAATCATCAACATACGAATTATCCAAAGCAGATTGTGGATCAATTTATTCCACAACCATCTGAACAACCCATTGCTTCTTTATCTTCAATGCAACAGAGTATAGAAGAGGAGAAGAAAAATTTTCTTGTCGAAGAGGATTTATACGACGAGAATATTAATTCAATAGAAGCCAATTCAGCTGACCGTTTACCCATGCTAGAGCCTGTCTCTCAATTTAATGGAACCTATATTGTGGCTCAGGGTGAAGCAGGCTTATATTTAATTGATCAACATGCAGCTCATGAGAGGATTAACTATGAAAAAAATCTTAATCGCATGAATGAAGAAGTGAGAACCAGTCAAGAATTGTTAGTACCAATTACTTTAGATTATCCAAAATCGGAGGCCCTTCTCATTCATAAGAATTTAGAAATCCTACAAAATAATGGCTTAGAAATCGAACCATTTGGCCAGAATTCCTTTATTATTCGAGCAATGCCTCAATGGATTCCGGCGAATGAAGAATTGTTTTATATTGATAGGATTATCCAGCAAGTGTTAGAACATGGAGAAATTAATATGGAGTTGCTTCGAAAGGACTTAATTGCTAGCACCTCTTGTAAAACTTCAATAAAAGCAAATCATTATTTGTCAAAAAAAGAAATGGAAATTCTGCTTGAGGATTTACGTAAAACAGACAATCCATTCTCATGTCCTCATGGTAGACCAATTGTTATTCATTTTAGTCTTAGAGAAATAGAAAAAATGTTTAAAAGAGTGATATAGATGATTATTACAACGGCATATGATCCTAATTCAGACATGCTTCAAAGAGCTAGACGTATTGCAGAGCAAGTAGAAGGGCTTGTGGTGAACAGGGAGAAGTATTCCCTTCAAGATATGCAAAATAAATATAATGAAAAGGAAATGATTGTGGTTGAAAAAAAGCAATCGAAATATTATGCCGATTTTTCGGATAGCAATCCTTTTCACTTTCATCCTAGTATGGCAATATTACGTATAAAACAGCTTCAAAAGGGTGATAATGATTTATTGGTAAATATTTCACAACTAACTGCTGGAGAGTCTTTTCTTGATTGCTCATTAGGGCTAGGAAGTGATGCTATCGTTGCGGCATACGTTGTTGGAGCTAAAGGAAGAGTGGTGGGAATTGAGAGTGAGAAGGTTGTCGCTGCGTTAGTAGCAGAAGGACTATCACTGGGCTGGAATAGAAATAAGGAAATTGATGAAGCAATGAAAAGAGTGGAAGTAATCCATTCTCATCATTTAAAAATCTTACAATCAACTCCTTCTAAAAGCTTTGATGTCGTTTATTTTGACCCAATGTTTCGTCATAGTATTCAACACTCATCTTCTATATCTCCTTTGCGAGGTTTGGCCAATCATCAGGAGCTCAGTATTGAAGCAATTAAGGAAGCTAAGCGGGTAGCAAAACGAATGGTTATTCTTAAGGAAAATACGAGAAGCAATGAGTTTGTTCGATTAGGGTTTAAAAAAATTCCTCGATCATCTTCTATCACCTATGGCACGATAACAGGAGCTGAGTTAAATTGAAGGAAAACTTGCTAGTAATATTAGGCCCTACTGCATCTGGAAAAACGGAATTAAGCCTGAATATCGCAGAAAAATATAATGGAGAGATTATTTCAGGGGATTCTATGCAGGTATATCGAGGAATGGATATTGGTACTGCAAAGATTAAGGTTGATGAGATGAGAGGGATCCCTCATTATTTAATTGATATTCATCATCCTAATCATTTTTTTACGGTTGCAGAATTTCAGGAAATGGCAACTAAGAAAATTACGGAAATTAATCAAAAAGGCCATCTTCCAATTATTGTTGGTGGAACTGGCTTATATATAAAGTCCGTAACTCATCAATATCAATTTTCTGTTTCTTCTACAGATGAAGCATATCGAAAAGAGTTGGAGGAATTTGTAGAGTGTTATGGAAAGGAAGCGCTACATGTAAGACTACAACAAATTGATCCAATTACTGCGAAACGCTTGCATTTTAATGATGTAAAAAGAGTTATACGCGCTTTAGAGGTATTCCATCATACAGGCAAAACAATGGAAGAACATCTTGAAAATCAAGATCAACAAACGCCATACAATTTGGTGATGATCGGGTTGACTATGGATAGGAAAAAATTGTATGATCGTATTAATAGGCGTGTAGACTTAATGATTGAACAAGGACTAATTGAAGAAGTCAAAACTTTATTAAGCCAAGGTTACAATTTAAACCATAATTCGATGCAAGCTATTGGTTATAAAGAAATAATCCTATATTTACAAGGGGAAATATCCTTAGAGAGAGCAATCGAATTAATTAAGCAAGGAACAAGGCGTTATGCCAAACGGCAATTAAGCTGGTTTAGGCAAATTCCAGAAATAAAATGGTTTGATGTAACGAATGATGATCCAAAAGAAATAGAAAAAACAAAAAAGAATATTTATACTGCAATAGAAGGGAATTTTTAACTTTCTGCAGAATATAGATATTACGTAAACAATAGGGGGTAAATTTATGAAATCGAACATTAATATTCAAGATACTTTTCTTAACGTAGCACGAAAAGAGCATATTCAGGTAACCATCTTCCTGATGAATGGATTTCAATTAAAAGGGTTAATTAAGGGATTTGATAATTTTACAGTTATTCTTGAATCAGAAGGAAAACAACAAATGGTTTATAAACATGCTATTTCTACCTTTGTCCCTTCTAAAAATATCTCTTTACAGGATGATAAGACAGAGGCTTAAATAAATACATAATATTAAAAAACAGAGCATTCTTCCTAGGTTTATTTTAATCTATGAGGAATGCTTTTTTTGTAACAGAGATTACAACTTGAAATATTATAGTTATGAGACAAATAAAATGGATTGGGTGAAAGGATTGGGTGAATAGTAATGAACCACTTTGCGATTGTAGAAGAAGAAAACGAATTTCCATTGGAAATCAATCAGTGGATTAGCTCCAACAAAGAAAAAGAAGGTTATGTTGTTATTGAAGAAGAAGAACATACCTATGTTGTGATTTCAAGAGGAGAGAAAAGCACGGGAGGATATACAATCAATGTTAATGAAGTTGAAGACCAGGAAGAATGGATTTCCATAAAAGTGGAATACATTAATCCTGATCCAATGGATATGGTAATGCAAATCATCACATATCCAGTTATCGTCATCCGTATGGAGAGAACTGAAAAAACAATAAAATTAGAAATAGAAAACAAAGATAATATCGATAATGGCAATATAAATAAAGATTTGCCTTAAGCTATCTTAATTTCTCCGCCAAATTATCTAAAGCGTTGGTCGAACGTGCTACCTTTTCAGTGGATTCGACAATGGTTGCACTATGCTCGGTTAATTGACTCATTTTTTTATCCATTTGTTGAACCATATCATGCATTACTTGTAGCATACTCGCAATAGAATGAAGGACCTTTGCAATTTCATCTACATTGGTTTTTCCTTCTTCTGCTAACTTTTTAACCTCATTAGCTACTACAGCAAATCCTCTACCCGCGTCACCAGCCCGAGCCGCTTCAATCATGGAATTGAGTGATAATAGTCTCAAGGTTTCCACAATTTGACGAATTGTAGAAACTACTTTCTCGATATTTCCTTTTTGGCCAATTGCTTCTGTAGCAGTTTCGCTAATAGAATGTATCCATTGTTGGATATCTGTGGACAGGTTGGCCAACTCTGTTGAAGAGGAAACGATTTCTTGACTAAAAGCATTTAAGAATTGAATAGAGTCTGTGACTTGCTTCGTATCTTCATAATCAAAGGTAATCCCAATTGTACCAGTTCCACTTGGTGCAGGCACAACAAAGGTGCGAAGCTCTCGACCAAAAATCTCTTTAGGAACAATCCGTTCTATGGATCGGTTTTCTTTCATCGCAATATATGCCGTATCCCCTTTAGGGATCATTGACCCCTTATTTACACCTGTATTTAGATTCGCATAATCCTCAAACAACAAATATTTTTCATGATCAGTAGCCCATATGGCTATTTTTTTTGTTCCTAGTAAATCAGGAAGGATTGGAGACAATTTGATAAATTCTTCAATCATGGAAAAGAAAACCTCCTAAGATGAATATATTTAGTTAATTAGAATATTCACCATTTTTCGATTTTTTCCTGCCTAGTCCATTCGTAGTAAATATTTATTATTTTAAAGAATAATAGTCCAAGCCTAAATTCTATATAATTTAGCAAATGTCATTCATGTTTTGTTCTTAAAATAGTGAGGTGAAGATTATGACAAAAAAAGCGACACAAAAAGCGACGTATCCTCATAAAATTCATATTGTTTTAGATAAAAATAGGGAGTCCATTAAACCGAAGGAAGCCCCAATATCACAGCAAAATAAAGCTAATGATGAAATTAAAGTAAAGTTTGATGTAATCGTTAGAGAACTAGAAAACCTTGTTGGACTAGATGATGTAAAAAAATTAGTTTATGAAATCTTTGCGTTAATTCATATTTCACAACAAAGGATTACCCTTGGGTTAAAGGCAGATCAACAAGTATTTCATATGATATTTAAAGGGAATCCGGGTACAGGTAAAACAACGGTAGCAAGGTTAATGGCAAGAATGTTTAAGGAATTAGGTATTCTTTCTAAGGGTCATTTAATTGAGGTTTCAAGAGCAGATCTTGTAGGTGAATACATTGGACACACCGCTCAAAAAACGAGAGAGCATGTAAAAAAAGCGTTAGGGGGTATCTTATTTATTGATGAAGCGTATTCATTAATCCGAGGTGGGGATAAGGACTTTGGCCGTGAATCGATTGATTGTTTAGTAAAGGAGATGGAGGACCATCGCAATGAATTTATTCTAGTTCTTGCAGGATACTCTTACGAAATGGAAGCTTTTATTCGGGCAAATCCAGGAATTCATTCGCGATTTCCGATTCAATTACAATTTGAAGATTATACCGTTGATCAGTTATTAGAAATAGCTGAGGTAATGGTGAAAGAAAGAGATTATATTTTGTCTAGTGCGGCCAAACAACGAATTAAGAACTACATTTATGAGGAAATGAATAATCCTCTACGAAGCTTTAGTAATGCCAGACTAATTCGTAATTGGATTGAGAAGGCGGTAAGAAATCAAGCTGTGCGTTTATTAAATGAATCACAAGTACAAAATAATAAACAGATATTAATGACAATACAGCAGGAGGATTTATTCGATATAAAAGGGAAGTTTTAGAAATCTAAGCAAAATGATGTTATAATGAAATACAGAAATTTATCTCGACATGATGAAAGGAAGTTGTATCCATTTCATGAACGAAAAAGAAAAAGCAATTATCGTTGGCATTTATCTCCCTTTTGAATCACGTATTAAAGAGGAGTATTCCCTAGAAGAACTTCAGAGATTAACAGAGACTGCAGGTGGAGAAGTACTCTTAGCTTTTACACAGCAAAGAGATTCGGTTGATCGTGCATGGTTTTTAGGGAAAGGTAAGATTGAAGAATTATCTGTATTAGTTAAAGAGTTAGAGCCTGATGTGGTCATTTTTAATACAGAATTGTCTTCCTCACAGATTCGAAATATTGAAAGTATGATTGATGCAAAGGTGATTGATCGTACTCAATTAATTCTTGATATTTTTGCTGGTAGAGCACAATCCAAAGAAGGTAAAATTCAAGTAGAGCTAGCCCAGCTAAATTATTTGTTACCACGTCTATCTGGTAAGGGTGCTGGTCTTTCAAGACTAGGTGGTGGAATTGGAACTAGAGGGCCTGGAGAAAGTAAGCTAGAAACAGATCGAAGACATATTCGACGTCGGATTACTCAAATGAAAAGAACATTGAATGAAATGATTAAGCATCGTGATTTACATCGCGAAAGAAGAAAGAAAAACGAAGTACCACAGGTTGCGCTTGTGGGATACACGAATGCAGGAAAATCCACCTTGCTTAATCAATTAACCAATGCTGGAGTATTAGCTGAGGATAAGCTTTTTGCCACTTTAGATCCTATTTCAAGAAAAGTGATGTTAGAAAATGGAAAAGAGATCATTTTAACAGATACGGTTGGTTTTATTCAAGACCTTCCTCATGATTTAGTAGCTGCGTTTCGTTCTACCTTAAAGGAAGCAGCTGAAGCTGATTTATTATTACATGTTGTAGATGCTCATCATCCATATCATACAGAACAAATGGCGATAGTGGAGAAAATTCTTCGTGAAATTAAAGCTCATACTATTCCGCAAATTGTTGTTTATAATAAATCAGATTTATTGGAGTCGTATAACAAAGACTTAGGGGAGAATGATGAAGAAATTTATATTTCCTCCTTTCAGTCTGATGACTTAAAACGATTATTAGCATTAATTGAGAAAAATGTATCGAAATATTGGAAGCTACATACCTTTCAAATTCCGGTTAATCGCGGAGATTTATTAGCATACCTGCATCGTAATGGTAAACTAATTGAGGATGCAGAATGGGATGAAGAATCGGAAAAATGGAGAGTAAATGTTGAACTTGATACTCAATTTATTTCACCAGAATTAAGACAATATGAACTAGTGAACGCAGAATAATAGAATGGGGAATGTAAGATGTATTCTTTTTTGAAATACGGTGATAATTTAAAACCAATAGTTGTAGAAATAGAAGCCGTGATTGATCAACGACTGAAAGAAATTAATCACCTTGTAGATTACAATCAGGCAAAAGTGTTAAGAGCATTTAAGAACAATCAAGTGTCTGACTTTCATTTAAATCCATCTACTGGATACGGCTATGATGATATGGGGAGAGAAACACTAGACAAGATATATGCAGAAGTATTTGGAGGAGAAGAAGCAATTGTTAGGCCCCACATCGTGTCTGGTACACATGCTTTAGCAATTGGTTTATTTGGGTTACTTCGACCAGGTGATGAATTATTATATATCACGGGAAATCCTTATGATACCTTAGAAGAGGTAATTGGGATTTATGGTGAGAACATGGGTTCCCTTAAGGAATGGGGAATTACCTATCAATCCGCATCCTTATTAGAAAATGGTTCTATCGATTATCAGCAGATCGCAGAGAAAATCAATGCAAAAACAAAAGTAATTGCCATTCAGCGATCAAGGGGCTATTCCTGGCGTTCTTCTTTTAGTGTTGATGAGATAGGAGAAATGGTTCGTTTTGTGAAGGAAATTAAACCAGATGTAATTACATTCGTTGATAATTGTTATGGAGAGTTTACGGAGCGACAAGAACCTACTGATGTTGGGGCAGATGTTATTGTTGGTTCGTTAATTAAGAATCCAGGAGGTGGCTTAGCCAAATCTGGTGGATATTTTGTTGGGAAAAGGGAACATATAAAAAAGATTGGTTATCGTCTAACCGCGCCAGGAATTGGAACCAAGGTGGGAGCTATGCATAGCCATAATGCAGATTTTTATCAAGGGTTATTTCTTGCTCCACATATGGTAGGTGAAGCGATAAAAGGTTCTATCTTTGCTGCAGCTTTATTAGAAAAACTAGGATTTGAAACGAATCCAAAATGGTCTGAGCCTAGATATGATATTATTCAATCCGTAAAATTTGACCAAGCAGACCAATTAATTACATTTATCCAAGGTATTCAAATGGGAGCCCCAGTAGATGCTCATGTCACACCAGAGCCAAATCAATTACCTGGATATCAAGATCCAGTAATTATGGCAGCAGGAACCTTTGTTCAGGGAGCTAGTCTAGAGTTATCTGGTGATGCGCCTATTAGGGAACCATTTATTGGGTATATCCAAGGTGGTTTAACCTATCAGCATGTTAAATGGGGTATCTTAACTGCAGTAGAGAATATGATTGAGCGTAAAGCAATATCGTTTAATTTTTAAATTGAATAGAGCATTATTGCTAAATAAAAAGAGGCGATTATGTCTCTTTTTTCGTTGATTTAAAAAGAAAATCTAATATTTTCATCTATTAAAAAATATGATGTTAATTTTTCTAACATCATATTGACAACAAAGCTTACATCATATAAAATGATACCAATAAATGGTCTGAGAGGAGTTCTTTTAATGAATGATTTTGAACGAAGAAATCTTCCCTTGTTTCCGATTGGGATAGTAATGGAGCTTACAGAGCTTAGTGCAAGGCAAATTCGTTATTATGAAGAACAGGACCTCATTCATCCAGCAAGAACAAAAGGAAGACAAAGACTATTTTCCTTTGTAGATATTGATCGATTGTTAGAGATAAAGGACCTACTAGACAAAAAAATTAATATTGCTGGCATTAAAGAGATTTTTCTGCAAAGAGAGCTCGAACAAAAGGAAAAAGAAATCGTGCTTGAAAAAGCAAAGCAAAGATTATCGGATAAGGATCTTCGTAAGAAGGTGCTTAGAGAGGTTACTCAGCAAAAGCCGGGGCAAACTCATTCCTTGATTCAAGGCGATTTATCCCGTTTTTTTCATTAAAAAATTAACTCGTTGTAATTGCATCGAGGTAAAATTTACTTAAATAAGAGGAGAGAAAAATGTATGAGTAAGTTTACAAAAGAGGATATTTTTAGATTAGCTAAGGAACAAAATGTTCGTTTTATTCGCTTAATGTTTACAGACTTAATTGGTATTATCAAAAACGTGGAAGTGCCAGTCTCTCAATTAGAAAAGGTATTAGAAAATAAAATGATGTTTGATGGTTCCTCCATTGAAGGCTTTGTACGTATAGAGGAATCCGATATGTATCTTTATCCAGACTTGAATACTTGGGTAGTTTTCCCATGGGGTTCTGAAGAAGGTAAAGTTGCTCGATTGATTTGTGATATTTATAATCCAGATGGTACACCATTTGCTGGAGATCCAAGAGGAATTTTAAAGCGTACATTAAAAGAAGCAGAAGCAATGGGCTTTACTACACTCAATGTTGGACCAGAACCTGAATTTTTCTTATTTAAAACTGATGAAAATGGAGAACCAACATTAACATTAAATGATACAGGAGCATATTTTGATTTAGCTCCAGTTGACTTAGGAGAAAACTGCAGAAGAGATATCGTTTTAACACTTGACCAAATGGGATTTGAAGTAGAAGCTTCCCATCATGAGGTTGCCCCTGGTCAGCATGAAATTGATTTTAAATATGCAGATGCTGTAACTACTGCAGATAATATTCAAACCTTCAAGCTTGTTGTTAAAACAATAGCTAGAAAGCACGGTTTACATGCTTCCTTTATGCCAAAGCCACTATATGGTGTGAATGGATCTGGTATGCATAACCACATGTCTCTTTTCAAAGGAAACGAAAATACGTTCTATGATCCAAAGGATCCAATTGGGTTATCAGAAACTGCAAGATATTTTATGTCTGGAATTCTAAAGCATGCTCGTTCATTAGCGGCAATTACAAATCCGACTGTTAATTCCTATAAGCGTTTAGTTCCTGGTTATGAGGCGCCAGTATATGTAGCTTGGTCTGCGCAAAACAGAAGTCCACTTGTTCGGGTTCCAGCTTCTAGAGGATTAAGCACAAGAATTGAGGTTCGCCATCCTGACCCAGCAGCAAACCCATATTTAGCATTAACCGTGTTATTGAAGGCAGGTTTAGATGGAATTAAAAACAAAATTGAACTTCCTGCACCAGTTGATCGAAATATCTATGTAATGACAGAAGAAGAAAGAAATGAAGAAGGAATTGCGAATTTACCATCTTCTTTATTAGAAGCATTGGAAGAATTCTTAAGTAGTGAGCTAATGACCAGTGCTATTGGTGAGCACGCGGTGGAGCGATTTGTGGCAGCAAAACAGATTGAATGGGATATGTTCCGTACTCAAGTACATCAGTGGGAAAGAGATCAATATTTGAAATTGTATTAATCAACAAGATTAAGTACAGAATTAAGTTTTATTTAGCAAGGTTATTGAGGATAAATCAATAGCCTTGCTTTTTTTGCGCTTTAAGAAAAAGCTAATGCTTTCACTATAGACTTGGCGACAAGCTATGCTTTCTAAAATTAATGTTTTGAGTAATTTAGGGATAAGAATCGATAAAAAAACCCTTCTTAAGTAAAAGAAGGGTAAAAGGTTTATATAATTTCAAAAACTAATAATTAATGAATATGGCGGAATACCCCAATAACTTTACCTAGGATAGTTACGTTTGGTAATAAAATTGGTTCTAAGGTTGGATTTTCTGGCTGTAAACGAATGTAATTTTTTTCTTTGTAGAAGCGTTTTACAGTTGCATCACCTTCATCGGTCATCGCAACAATAATTTCTCCGTTACTTGCCACAGGCTGTTGTCTTACAATGACATAGTCTCCATTTAAGATTCCAGCGTCTATCATGCTATCACCTTGAACAGTTAACATAAAAACCTTACCATCATTAGCCATATGAGAAGGAAGAGGAAAATAGTCTTCGATATTTTCAATGGCAGTAATCGGTTCACCAGCAGTAACTTTTCCGATTAAAGGTACCTGTACCATATCTCTGCTTGATGGTTCGTCTACTAATTCATCACTTAAAATTTCAATAGCTCTAGGTTTAGTTGGATCTCTACGAATATAACCTTTTTTTTCTAATCGAGCAAGATGGCCATGGACAGTAGAGCTGGATAATAAGCCGACTGCTTCACCAATTTCTCTAACAGAAGGTGGATAACCTTTTGCTTTCACTGACTTTTTTATGAAATCTAAGATAAGCTTCTGCCGATTTGATATTTCGTTCATCTTGACACCCCTTATGCACTACCAATATTTTCTTAACTGTATTATAGCATGTTTTTTAAAAAAAACAAACATTCGTTCTCTTTTTTGTTGACAATCGTTATCTGCTATATTATATTATAATTAAATAAACAGAACTAATGTTCGTATATATAAAACGGGGGTAGATTTTGAGATGAAATCTTTTATTGTATTTTTAGCTATGCTAATGATAACTAGTTTTTTAGTCACAGGTATTGTATATGCATATGATCATAATCAAAAAAGTGAACAACCATATATTGAAGTAATGGTAAAAAGCGGGGATACGCTTTGGCTTTTAGCAAAACCGTATTTTAATAATAAAGGAGATTTTCGTGAATTCTTATATAACATCAAGGAATTTAACCATTTGGATAACTCCATGATTTATCCTGGACAAATCATAAAAATCCCCGTAGGTTGATTCATAAATTTTCCTTTCTCTTGGAATGATATATTCTAAGGAGGGATGTATTTATGAAATCATGGATTCCATGGGGTACAAGGCACACGGATCCTCATTTTTTCCCAAATGAAGAGTATCAACTAAGCCGAATTGGTATTAATGATGCTACTGGTAGAGAAGAAGTGATCCACTATTCACATGGTGAGTTTCATGAAGGCGATGTATATCATTCATTTGACAGTTATATGTTTGGTTACTTACCATTAGATTACAGAGATTATGATTAATCAAAAATGTAGTATCATAGAGTAACGAGCTTTCGTTACTCTTTTCTATTGGAAGGGAGAAATTTACTTGAAGGTTGCTATCTATTCAAGGGTTAGTACAGAAAAAAAACAACAGGAGACAAGCTTGTCAAGGCAGACTACTGAAAGTAAGAAATTTTGTGAAGGCAATCAATGGGATATAGTCCAAGTGATTGAGGAACAAGAAAGTGGATTTGCAATTGAAAGAGAAGGTATCTATCAGCTATTATCCTTATTTAAAGAAAAAAAGATTGATGCGGTGATCATTCAAGATGAAACTCGATTAGGACGAGGGAATACCAAAATCGCACTTATTCATCAAATACAAAAACTAAATGGTAAAATTATCGCTTTAGAGCATCAAGGAGAATTAGTTATCTCAGAGATGGATGGAATGATTTTAGAAATCTTAGCCGTGATTGAAGAATACCAGCGCAAATTGAATAATCGTAAAATCTCAAGAGGAATGAAACGAGCAATCATGGAAGGGTTTCAACCAGAGAAAAATTTAAAAAACAGAGATCAGGGTGGAAGAGAGAAAATAGAAGTTCCTATCGAAGAAATTGTACGCCTAAAAAAGCTGAATTTAACTTTTTATGAAATTGCAGCAACATTGAGAGGGTTTGGCTATGATGTCTCTAAAGCAACAGTCCATCGCAGGTATCAAGAGTATGAGAAAAACATTAACGAACATCATCTAGATAACAATCTGATAGAGAATTAGACATTTTCCCTCTATTGTAGTACCATATCTATATATTTTGTCATTTTAACTTGGTATTTATATTTATTAGGAGGAAACAATGAAACAGGAGAAAATAGATCGAATTAATCAATTAGCAAGAAAAGCAAAAGCAGAAGGTTTAAGTAAACAGGAAAAAGAGGAACAAGCAAAACTTAGACAGGAATACATTAGTGAATATAGAGAAAGCTTAAGAGCACACCTTCATTCCATCAAAGTGGTGGATGAAAAAGGGAATGATGTCACTCCTGCAAAATTAAAGGCGGCTAAAAAGGAAAATTTACATTAAACGAAGACCATATCAACTTATGGTCTTTTTTTATATCGGATAGAAAAGTATAAGATTTTCCTATCCGAAATAAGAGCAGCTAACCTTTTGCCTACGCATTAAAAGGGCTTGGCAAAAGCCAAGCTTTTCTAATACAATTATTTAAAATTTTTGAAACAAAAGAACAACTTTTCGCGTCTATATTAAATAGGTAACAAAAAATGGAAAACGGAGGGTAACAAGTGGGAAGGAATTTTTCTAATCATTTAACTAAAAAAGTAGTTGTACTACTATCATGCTTGTTTGTAATTAGTATTACCTTACTACCGTTAACCGCTTTTGCGGAAAACAATGTAGAAATAAAAGCTAGTGCGGGTTTTAATGGCGAATATAAAACTGCGGAATCTGTGCCTGTAGCTGTTACAATCACAAATAACGGTGATGATATTGTGGGGAAATTGGTCTTAGAAATTAAGGAGGGTCAATCCTCGGGTGTATACTTTAGAGATGTTGCTATTGCAAAAGGAACAACGCAAAAAATTCATTTAGTAGTACCTGGATATAGTCTCAATTCTTTTACTAGTATTAAGCTTTATGATGACAAAGACCGTCTGTTAGATGATACCTTTGTTGGTGGCAAAATGATTGGTCAAGAGACCTTATTTATTGGCGTGTTAGCTGCGGATGCAGATACTGCAAATTTTTTCGGTTCTATTTCTAGTCAGCTTTTCCCAAATCCTATTCGAGTTAAATCATTAACTGAAAAGGATATTCCTAATATAGATATTGGTCTAAGTAATTTAGATATGCTGATTATTAACAATTATTCAATGGATGCTTTAACAAAAGAACAAGTGATTGCTATTGAAAAATGGACTAAAGGTGGAGGATATCTTGTTCTGGCTGGAGGACCTCACTTTCATAAAGCTGGTGAACCTTTTATTTCAATGTCACCGGTCAAAGTTACTGAGACTCTTAATGTAAATCAATTAGAAAGCATTACTAAGATTTCTGATAAAAAACTAGATCTGAATCGTCAGCTCTCTATTAGTTCTGGATTAGCAAAAGAAAACAGTCAAATTCTATTTCAAGACGGCAAAATTCCATTAATCGCTGTTGGTGAGGCGGAAGCGGGTAAGGTATTATATGTTGCCTATGATTTAGTAGAAGAGCCATTAGCCAGCTGGAGCGGAAATCGTGACTTATGGGGGAATGTACTTAACCAAACTATAGGAAGAAACTATATGTATGGAAAAAACTATGATGGGGATATTTGGCCTTTAGTTAATGCCGCCAATCAGATTCCTTCGTTAGAACTACCAAATATAACAACTCTTGTATTTATATTTGGATTTTATATTCTTTTAATTGGGCCAATTCTTTATTTTATAATGAAAAGAAAGGATAAACGAGAGTGGCTATGGACGATTGTTCCAATTGTATCGATTGTCGTTGCTTATAGTATTTATCAATTTGGTCTTTTTCGCCATAGTAACGATGTTTTATCCCATGATGTGGTATATGTAGAAATTGATCACAATGGGAATGAGAAAACAAAAGCAGTCTCTGCTATCTTTGTTCCTCAAAATGGGGATTACAAGATAAATTTTGAGAATGTAAAAAAGGTTTTACCAGTTGAAACTTATTATAGTAGAAATAATCAATATAAAAATACATGGATCTCTTTTGGTCAAGAACAGCAAGTAATTGAATTTAAGAATGTTGAATTTTGGTCTACGAGGAAGTTTTCTGTAGCAAAGGAAAATCGACAGGTAGGTGGATTGGAGACAGAGCTTTATTATAAAGAGAATGGTAAATTGTACGGCAAAATAACGAATAATTCTCCATATTCTTTGCGTGATGCTAAGCTAATGAATGGACGTATTGTGGAGGACATTGGAGAAATAAAGGCAGGTCAGACAGTAGAAGTAAGCTTAAACAAAGGAAATGCTAGTCAACTTTCATCTATAAATTACAACCAGATGCCTAGCCAGTTATTATTACCAGCAAATATAAAGAAGACTCCAAATTATCAATATAGCTCTAGAGAGGCTCAAATGCTAGAGTTTATAAATAATAAATTTATGGGTGGTCCAAATCCAAATTATTTTGTTGGTCCGTTTGTAGTTGGGTGGATGGATCAATTTGAGATTGACTATCAAATAAACGATGAAGAAATAAAGAACAGAAGTCAGATTGTATTAGTAAAAGCGGAGCTGAATATTATTCCAGGTGAAGAGGGCTTGGTTTATTATCCTTATGGAAGCTTTAAGCCTGTTTTAATTGAAAGTACCAATAGAGCGGACTTTGTTGGTGATGGTTGGATTATTCAAAATGGGAGCACAGTGATCGAGTTTCAAATTTCAGAGAGTACGAAAATGGATATCACGGCTGTGAATCTATATACCTGGTCCAATGATCGAACATTTTTTGATAAAAAGCTTTATAATTGGCAAACAAAATCCTTTGACTCAACCGATAAATTCTCTAATGGCTTATTGCTTGAAAAAGATCAAATCCAACAATATGTCTCAAAGGATGGCAAAATTAGAATTGAATTCAGTCATAATAAAGAAAATGAGCATCGTCATTTAGGAGAGCCTGCGATTAGTGTGGAAGGGAAGGTGAAACAATGATCCAAATAGAGGGTTTAACCAAGCGTTTTGGAAAGATGGAGGCACTAAAAGGGATTACCTTTGAAGTAGAAAAAGGCTCTGTCTTTGGTTTTGTTGGGCCTAATGGTGCTGGTAAATCTACAACCATGTCCATTCTAGCCACTCTAATGGCTCCTACCTCAGGTAAAGCATATGTAGGGGGATATGATGTTACAAAAGATCCTAAAAAAATAAGAAAGCAAATTGGATATATGCCTGACTTTTTTGGAGTTTATGATAACCTGAAGGCTGAAGAATATTTGAATTTTTACGCTTCTACCTATGGTATCTCACAAGCAGAACGAATGAAAATAATCCCACAGCTATTAGAGCTTGTTAATTTAAGCCATAAAAAGGATTCCTATGTTGATACCTTATCAAGAGGGATGAAGCAACGTTTAGGATTAGCAAGGAGTTTGGTTCATAATCCAGAGGTTTTATTATTAGATGAGCCAGCTTCAGGATTAGACCCTCGGGCAAGAATTGAACTACGAGAAATTTTAAAAGAATTACGCTCCATGGGTAAAACCATTATTATTAGTTCACATATTTTACCGGAATTAGCGGAATTAAGTGATGTAATTGGCATTATTGAAGAGGGACAAATGGTGACTATTGGTAATGTTGATCAAATATATCGTCAGCTTCAAGGCCATAAGCAGTTGAAAATTGCCGTTTTAGATCGAGAACATGAATTAATCCAACACTTAAAGGCGAAAACCTATATTCAAGGGGTATATCAAGAAAATGGATATATTCTTGCAGATTATCTTGGTCAGGATGAAGAACAAATTAAACTATTACAAGAATTAGTGCAGGCTAACTTCCCTATTCTCACCTTTAGTGAGGTAGAGGGGAATTTAGAGCAAATCTTTTTAGAGATTACAAGGGGGGTTGGTTCATGAACCTAGTCCAACGATTTATAAATCCAATGTTGTCTAAGGAATTTCGCTTACGGATGCGTTCTAAAAAAACGCCATGGGCCATCTCCTTATATTTAATGGTATTAGGTGGTATTATTTTCACCTTTATCTATCTATACAATAATAATCAAGCATATTTTGATCCTCAGCGTTCAAGAGAAATCTTTATGATGCTGAGTATTTTCCAATTTGCAATGGTGAGCTTTGTCACACCCGGTTTAACTGCTGGAACGATTAGTGGAGAGAGAGAACGACAAACATTAAATATACTTCTAACGACTAACCTATCACCATCAAAAATTATTGTCGGGAAATGGCTATCATCATTAAGCTTTATGACCTTTTTAGTGATTGCTTCTATTCCATTGTATAGCATCGTATTTCTTTATGGGGGGATTTCTCCGAGCCAATTAATTAAGGTATTTGGATTTTATATCATTAGTATGCTTGCAATTGGTGGCCTAGGGATTCTATTTTCTACTTTATTTAAAAGAACTGGTGTGGCAACGGTTGTTACTTATGCAGCGATAATCGGATATACCATTGGGACATATATTATCGCTACGATTATTCAGGATATTACCCAAATATCAAGTATGTCTAAAACTACTGCTACTTATTGGATGCAAATTCTCTATAGTATAAATCCATTTACAGCAATTTTAAGTATTTTTGATGAAGGCCCAGTTGTTGCATTAAATTACTATATGGGCGGAGTTTCCAGTCGAGGACCTCAGCTACCATTAGAACCATATTGGATGTTTATTAGCTTTTTTTCTGTCATCACACTAATTTCAATCTTATTGGCAATCTACTTTATTAAGCCAGTGAAAAAGAAGCTATTGAGAAGAAAATAGAGTTATAAGGAGCTGTTCATATGTTCCAACCAACTAGAAACGATTTATTAGAGCTATTAAAACCAATACAACATCAATTACTACTAAAAAACACTCTTTTTTGGAGTAGTGTTTCAATAGGGACAGGAATAGTATTGGATATTCTAATTCTATTCTTTTCGCGATATTTAGCTATTCCCAATTATAGAGGGTTATTGGCAATTGTCTTATTCCTTGCGGTTGCTATCGGCTTGTTACTTTCATTTCAGAAAAGGCCAAACCTATTAGATGCTGCACAACATGCAGATCAGTTTGGTTTAAATGAAAGAGTAGTAACTGCATATATACATCGAAATGATGTCTCTTTTATAGCCGAAGCACAGCGTCAGGATGCCCAGCTTCATTTGCAAAGAAGCATGCCAAAGCTATTAGAGGGTACTAAAATATGGACTTTTGGCAAAAAAGAAACAGCCGTTTTTGCCATTTTGACAACGTTGTTTGCTTTGCTGCTATTTCTTCCCAACCCAATGGATGAGATACTAGCAATGAATACATTACAGAAACAAGTAGCTAATGAAGCAGAAGAGAAGCTGAAAAAAGCAGTAGAAGAAGTAAAGGAAAACAAAAGCCTAACGGAAGAGGATAAGAGCAAAATCTTAAAAAGCCTAGAACAATTACAAAAACAATTAAAAGAGACAGAACAAATGGCAGAAAAGGAAATCGCTCTTAAGAAAGCTAATGAAGAATTAGCAAAAATGCTAGAAGAAGTAAAAAGCAGAGAATCTGCTCTAACAAATTTAAATGAGGCGTTCTCGAAAGAAGAAAGTACAAAAGCGTTAATGGAGGCATTTAAAAATCAAAATCAACAAGCAATTGAGAAAGCGAAAAATAATCTAGAAAAAGCAATAGAGAGCATGTCGGAAGCGGATAAAGAAAAACTAAATCAATTATTAAAGAATCAAGCAGATCTTGTAAATAAGCAAGCAGAGGAATTAGAAGATAAGGATTTAGCGAATATTGCGGAACAGCTTAATCAAGCAGCTGCAGAGCTTGAACAAGGAAACTTAGAAAAAATCGTAGAGAACATGCAACAGAGCTTGAAGGCATCAGCAAATCTCGCAAATTCATCTAATTCTCTAGCTTCTCAATTAAATAATGCCATAACAAATATTAGTCAATCCCAAGTTGCTTTAGCAAAGGCTAGCTCAGCTACTTTGGCTGCTGGAAATACTGGCAGTCAAGCCAATAGTTCATCAGGTACAGAGACAGGTTCTCCTGGAAGTGGAAATGGTTCAAGTGGAGCTGGAACAGATAACGGAGAAAATGGTGGAGCAGGAAACAGTGGAGATGGATCTGGAAATGGAGATGAAAGCGGAAGTGGAAGTGGGGCTAGCTCTGGAAATGGGTCTGGTTCTGGATCTGGATCTGGTTCTGGAACAGGGGGGAATGGAAACGGAAGTGGTGGTAGCGGTGCAGGTATTGGAGCTGGAAACCATGAGCTTGTAACCGTACCATCTGAACGAATTAAAAGTGATGGAATTACAGATACAGTTTCTGGACCATTAGGTAATGGAGATAGCCAAACAAGAGAAACCCTTAATAGCCAAGTAGCTGCAGGAATTCCATTACCTTATAATCAGGTCTATCAGCAATATGAGGAATTTGCAAGAAAGAGCATTCAACAGAATAAGATACCTAGTGACTATCAGGAATATGTAAAGGAATATTTTAGCCATATTGAACCATAAAGAAAACATCATTTTAAATTTGGTTTGTTAGGAGTGTCGAATGTGCTAATAGAAAGTAAAGATAGAATTTCAGAACACCAACTCATTATTCAAAAGCTCAGAAATGAAATTGAGAAGGTGATGATTGGACAAAAGGATGTTATTGATCAATTAATCTGGGCTGTATTAGGGAAAGGACATGCGCTATTAGAAGGAGTTCCTGGATTAGGAAAAACCTTATTAGTTAGGACACTTGCCCAAGCCATTGATTTATCCTTTCACAGGATACAATTTACTCCAGATTTAATGCCAGCAGATATTATTGGAACAAACATACTACAAATGAACGAGGAAGGACAAAGGGCACTCCAATTTCAAAAAGGGCCAATTTTTGCACATGTTGTGCTAGCCGATGAAATTAATCGAGCAACGCCTAAAACACAAAGTGCTCTTCTTGAATCGATGCAAGAGAGTACTGTCTCATTAGGCGGGGTAACTTATCCATTACCAAGCCCTTTCTTTGTATTAGCAACACAAAATCCATTAGAAAATGAAGGGACCTATCCATTACCCGAAGCACAAATGGATCGTTTCCTACTTAAAATAGAGGTGCCTTTTCCAAATGAGAATGAACTAAAAGAAATTATTATTCGTCATTCATCAACAGCTAATACATCTGTACAAAAAGTAGCGAACGGGGAACAAATAACTGCAATCCAGGAAACGATTCAAGAGATTTTAGTTGCGGAACCTGTCATTGATTATGCGGTTAAGCTGTTACTTGCGACTCATTCAAGTAAATCTGAAGTTGCCTCTATTCGCCAATTTGTTCGAGTAGGTAGTGGCCCAAGAGGTTTACAAGCAATGATAGCTTTAGCAAAGGTAAGGGCGTTTATTGATGGAAGATATAATATATCTTTTGCCGATATCAATGCAGTAATGCTCCCAGCATTAAGGCATCGAATTCTATTAAATTTTGAGGCAGAGGCAAATGGAATAAATCCAGACCATCTTTTAAATGAAATCATAGAGGCATTTAAAAATGAAAAATGAAATGGTTAGTCCTTCTCTTTTAGACCCTGCTTTTTTACAAAAGCTAGAGCGAATGAAAATTATAACTAAACGGATGATGAAAGGTACTCAGTCTGGAAAAAGGCGCTCTCGTCAGCTTGGAAGTTCTATCGAATTTGCTGATTATCGGACCTATACACCAGGAGATGATATTAGGCAAGTCGATTGGAATGCCTTTGCGCGATTAGAAAAGCTTTTTTTAAAAACCTTTTATGATGAACAAGAAATTCATGTAACTCTGTATTTAGACTCTAGTAAATCAATGGCCTACGGAAATCCTAGTAAATTTCTAGTGGGAAAACAACTTGCAGCTGCCTTTGGTTATTTATCTTTACACCATTTTGATCGAGTTACTGCTTATGCTTTTGATCAAAAGATTGCTAATCACCTTCCTTTTTTATATGGAAAAGCCAAGGTTCAAGCTTTGTTTCGTTTTTTAGAGGAGTTAAATCCAACCGTTGAAGGGAATATAAACCATGCCCTTACCAATCAAAAAGCCATCCATGGTAAAGCAGGTGTATCCATTATTATTTCTGATTTTTTGTTTGAAGAGGGGTATGAAAAGGCAATCTCCTTTATACAGAGTACGAATCAAGAGATTATTCTTGTTCAGCTATTATCAAAGGACGAGCTAAATCCTGAATTTCAAGGGGACTTAAAATTAATTGATAGTGAGTCAAAACAAGATAAAGAAATAACTTTTTCGCCTTATTTATTAAAGGAATACCATCATACATTAGATCTTTTTTTAGAAAAAATCCAGCATTTTGCGAATCAACGCGGAATATCTTATTTGCTAGTCCATCCCGAAAGCTCGATAGAAGAAATAATGGTCCAAGCATTTAAAAAGGCGAATATTATTCGGTAGGAGGTTAGAATAATGGTTTGGTTAGCATTACAAAATCTTTATTTTTTATTGATTATTCCAATCATACTTCTCCTTTACCTATTAAAGAAAAAATATGAGGACCAAGAAATATCTAGTATTTTATTATGGAGAAGAATGATTTTAGATATAGAAGCAAATCAATGGTGGAAACGGCTACAGAAGAATCTTTTACTTTTTTTACAGCTATTGTTTGCTATATTGCTCATATTGGCATTATTAAAGCCGGTTTTTCCAACTGAACAATTAATTGCTAACCATTCGATTATCGTGCTAGATAACTCTGCAAGCATGCTAACAAAAGAAAAGGATAATACTCGGTTTGAATTAGCAAAGGAAGAAATACAAAAACGGATTAAGGCGCTTTCTAGTAATCAATTTATTACTCTGATCTTGGCCGAAGAAAAACCAAGGGTGTTAATATCCAAATCTTCAAATAAAGACCAAATAAGGAATATCTTAAACAGTATCTCTATTAATTTTGGAACTACCGATGATAGTGCTGCATTTTCCCTTGCTCATTCTATTGCGATGACAGAAAAGGATACTGGAATTTTGTGGGTAAGTGATGGTGCCAATCAAACCTTTAGCACGACAGAAAGTATATCAAAGGAAATTCCATTTCAGCATTTGATGATTGGAGCAGTACGAGAAAACGTTGCTATCACATCCTTTGTGACAATGGAGATGTCAAAGGGTATTCAGGGTATTATAAAAATGGATAATACAGGAAGCAGTGAAAAGCAAGGGAAATTATATGTATATACTGATGAAAAACAATTAATTGATGTTCATTCATTTGAAATAAAAGGAAAGTCTAGTTATTCTTATTTGTTAAATTCACTTCCAAAAAGTAGATATTATTTTGGAATGCTAGAGGTTGAAGGAGATTTTCTTGAACAGGATAATCAGCTTTATAGTGTTCTTTATCAGAATAATGAAAGAACAGGCATTCTAGTTACTGAAGGAAATCGATTTCTGCAGCAGGGTCTAAGTCTAATGCAAAACTTTCAATTAACAAAGCTTGAACAAGTCCCTGATCAAATGGAAGAAAAAGCTGATATCTGGATTTTTGATAAGCAGATACCAACAAAACTTCCAGAAGGAAATCTATTAATCATCGCACCAACACAATCGACTCCTTGGTGGTCTTATTTAGGTGAAAAAGAGGGACAAGGAACTCCAGAAGTTATGAAAAAAGACCATTCTGTTAATCAACATGTTCCATGGGAGCAGGTATATATTAATAAGCTGATTAAGTTAGAAAGTATGGATGGATTGGAAACGTTAGTTCGTTTAGGAGATGAGCCAGTAGTGACAGCTGGAATAGTTGAAGGACGAAAGATTGTTATTTTGCATTTTGATCTTCAGCAAAGTGATATGTCGTTACGTCCTGCATTTCCGATTTTCCTACATAATGTCGTGCAATGGTTAACGCCGAAACAATCTTTACCGATTGGTAATGCAACTGCTGATGAATTAATAACGATTCCTTTTACGGCAAATACAATAGACCGTAAAATCATTTCTCCTTCAGGAGAAGAAACTACTATAGATATTAATCATGGGCTTAATCCATTATATAAGGTACCTAATCAAATTGGGCTTTATCAAATTAGTGAAAAAAATGAAGTCGAAGAACTTCAACGATTTTTCACAGTATCGATTAATGAGGAAGAAAGTAATATTGTTCCTAAAATGATTAATTTCTCAAACATTGAAGCAAATGAAGATGAGCAAAGTAATCAAATTGCTGACAATAAAAATATAGGGTATCGAGATTTATCGTACTGGTTTATTTGGTTAGCATTGATCGTATTAATAGTTGAAGGATTTTTCTATTATCGAGGTTATGAATAGTACACATCTATCTCGAAAAAAGAGTGGTGATTTAATTGAGAATAGACTTTCTTCATCCCTATTATTTAATTTTATTAGTACCAACTTTACTTTCTATCGCTTGGTGGTTTAAAAAGCAAAAGAGAGTAACTGGGTTGAGAAGGTTTTTAATTGCAGGTATACGCTTCACAATCTTTATTTTCATCATCTTTGCCTTAGCGGGAATACAGGTTCTTTCCCCTGTCAAAGACCAAAGAATCATCTTTGTTGTTGATCGTTCTGATTCGATGAAGGATAGTCATCAAATGCATGCCTTTATCCAGGACGCAGTAAATAATAAAAAGGCGAATGACCAGTATGCCATAATATCAGTGGGTCATGAATCAAAGGTGGAGCAGCCAATAAGTATTCGTAAAGAAGTACCCTTCTTTACTACTGAACTTAATCAAAAAGCAACAAATTTAGCAGATGGTTTACGATTAGCGACTGCTCTTCTAAATCAAGAACAACAAGGGAGAATTGTGCTTTTAACCGATGGTTTAGAAACACATGGAAATGCTATAGAAGAAAGTCAATTTATCCGCGATCTTGGAATTAACATCGATGGCGTCTATTTTGAGAAACCGATTGAAGAGGAAGTATTATTAGCTAATTTTCGACTTCCAGATCAAATGCAGCTTAATCAAGAAATGGAAGCCACCGTTCAAGTAAATAGCAATATATCAACAACTGGGTTGCTTCGTTTTTATGAAGGAAATAAAGAGGTTGCTCAACAAAAAATTAAAATTGAAAAAGGAAAAAACCAGTTTTTATTTCAACAAAAGATGGAAGAAGAAGGTTTTCATCGTTATCGGGTTGAGCTTACAGCAGAAAAAGATACGATTCAAGCGAATAATCAGGTGCATGGTTTTATCCAAGTAGAAGGAAAGCCCCAAATATTAGTGATTGAAGGACATCCAGATGCTGCCTATAATTTGATTGAAGTATTAAAGGCAGGAAAAATGGCGGTTGAGGTAAGAACACCTGACTTACTCCCAAAGGAGCTCGAGGATTATAAGCAGTATACCTCAATTATTTTAGCCGATACAGAAGCAACTCAAATTAGTGATCTGGATATGGAAAGAATTAGAACATCTGTACGGGACCTTGGGATTGGATTAATTATGACTGGTGGCGAGGATAGCTTTGGAATGGGAGGTTGGTTTAAAACCCCTATCGAGGAGGCGCTACCTGTTTATATGGATTTAAAAGGCAAGGAAGAAATTCCATCCTTAGGTCTTGTGCTAGTTATCGATAAATCTGGGAGTATGGCAGGAGGGCCTCAGGGAGTTAATAATATGGAATTAGCGAAAGAGGCCGCAATTCGAGCAACAGAGATGCTAACCAAACAGGATCAAATAGGAGTTATCGCATTTGACGGTGCACCTTGGGTGGTCGTTGAAGCTCAGAACGTGGATGACCTTGCTAGTATTCAAGAAAAGATTAGTAGAATACAAGCGGATGGGGGAACAGATATCCTTCAAGGATTGTTAACTGCCAATGATCAATTTAAAAAGATTAATACGAAAAGAAAGCATATTATTCTTTTAACAGATGGACATTCGGGCCATCAAGATGATTACGAAGCCTTAATTCAAGAATTTAAAGATCAAAAAATTACGGTTTCAACGGTTGCGATTGGCGATGGAGCAGATCAAGGTCTTCTTGAGTACATTGCCAATCTTGGGAAGGGAAGACATTATTTTAGTAATGATCCAACAAGTATCCCGAAAATTGTAAGTAAGGAAACCGCCTTGGCCAGCAGGACATACATTGTAGATAAACCACAAATTCCAATCAAAGTGAATACGAAGGAGTGGCCGACATTAAATCATCCTCTCCCGGCCTTAAAAACCTATGTGGCAACAAGTCCAAAGCAAACCGCTGAAATTAACTTAATGAGTCAGGAGCAAGATCCTATTTTGGCAAGATGGCAGTATGGCTTAGGAAGAGCAGTTGCATGGACAAGTGATATAGAAGGGAAATGGTCTACTCATTGGGTAAATTGGCCAAATTATGCCCAACTATGGAGTGAAATCATCAGTTGGACATTTCCACAAAAAGAACAGGGAAAATGGAAAATCGATACTAAAATAGATGGGGTATCAGGCAAAATAAATGTTGAATTACCTGAAGGCGCACCTCTTCCACAGCAATTAAATGCTGTTATTATCGACAAAGAGATGAATCGAGAAGAAATATCATTAAAGCCAATCGCACCAAATCAATTAGAAGGTAATTTTCTTGTTGATCAAGAAGGAACTTATATCATTCAGGTTATTGAATTAGAAGAAGATCAAATTGTTGCTAGTCAAACAGATGGTCTAAACATTTCCTATTCTCCAGAATATGCCCTCTTTGATGGTGGTAAAGAGAAGCTTGATTCTATTATAAAAGCAAATGGTGGTAATATTTTAACAAACCCTGATCAAGTATTCTTGAAGGAGATAGAATCAAAGTGGATGCACCAAACCATTACTGAATTATTGTTAATGTTAGCAATTTTACTATGGCCAATGGATATTGCAATGAGAAGAATTCATTTTTCAAGCCACTGGTTCAATAGGTGGAAGGGTGTAAATCGAAAGCTTTCCAAGGAGGCTGATCTTCATGAGGAGCAATTGTCTGGTCTACTTGGTGCTAAAAAGAATAGTTTACGTCTTGTGCCCAAAAGAAATAACTCTGATCTAAACAATAATGATAGATCAACATCAACCTTAGAAGTAGATATAACAAATGAAATGAGACAAAATATTAAAAATCAGGATAGAACAAATACAGTGAAATTAAAGGAGATTCAAAATCAAAGGCAAAACCAACAAGAAGAGCAGGAGTCTAATGATCTCTTTAAACGATTAATTGATGCAAAGAAAAAAAGAGATAAATAGTAGTTTTCGATTTTATAAGCATAGATTAACTTTTCTATGCTTATTTTTGTTTGAATATTGGTTAAAGCGTTAAAGTGTAAATGAGATTTAAGAAAAAGAAGGAAAAATACAATATTTATCTAACCTATATAGTATAAACTTGAAAAAATTTTACGTCAGGGGTATACTACATGATCCAAGAATCGTCCATTCGTATGTTTGATCTTGTTATGTCATTATCTGAGGCAGTTGATTTAGTTGATCAATCTGTAACCAATCATCATATGCAAGTTGCCTATATTGCCTTTAGCATTGCTCAAGAGCTTCGTTTATCACGTGATCAACAAACAGAATTACTTTTTGCAGGTGCTCTTCATGATATTGGAGCACTTTCCTTAAAAGAAAGAGTTGATACATTTGACTTTGAATATAATTTGTCTGATGCTCATGCTGAATTAGGCTATAAACTTTTAAAACATTCTATTTTATTCAGTAAAATTGCTCAAATTATACGATTTCATCATGTCCATTGGGATAATGGCAAAGGGCAGGCTTTTTTTAATCATCAAGTTTCTTTAGGAAGTCATATTCTTCATGTTGCTGATCGTATTGCTGTATTAATTAAAAAGAATGTGTTTATTCTTAGTCAACGAAAGGAGATTATCTCAAAAATTAAAGAAAATAATCATACTCATTTTCACCCTGAGATAGTGCAAGCTTTTGAAGGAATTGCAAAAAAAGAAGCTTTTTGGCTTGATCTTGCTTCTAAGTCTATTGATTCCATATTATTAAATCAATGTGGTATTGGTTTAGTGGAATTAGATATGAACCGCTTAATTGAAATTACGAAATTATTTTCAAAAATAATTGACTTTCGTAGTAAATTTACAGCCTCACATTCTAGTGGAGTAGCAGCAATTTCAGAAAAATTAAGTATGTTATATGGCTTTTCTGAAAAAGAAAGTCAACTTATGAGAGTTGCAGGTTATCTCCATGATATCGGTAAATTGGCCATTCCAACGGAAATTCTTGATAAACCAGGTAAGCTTACAAAAGAAGAGTATGAAATTATCAAATCTCATACCTATTATACCTATCGAATTTTAGAAAGGGCAGGATTACATCAGATTAAAGGATGGGCAGCATTTCATCATGAGCAATTAGATGGTAAAGGATATCCTTTTCGCTTAAGTGGAGATGAATTGACCTTAAAGTCAAGAATTCTTGCGGTGGCGGATGTTTATACTGCATTAACTGAAGACCGCCCTTATCGAAAAGGAATGTCTAAAGAACAAGCATTGACCATTATATTGAGCATGGTTGAAAAAAGAAAACTGGATTCAAATGTTGTAAAGGTATTGGTGGATAATTTAGAAGTTATTGAAAGTACGCGAAATCAAGCCCAATCATCTACTCTGGAAGAATATGATGATTTCGTTAGTGAATAAGTATAGGTATTTTATTTAAATATTTGGTATAGTATATGTAGAATAAAAATATTAACAAAACCTATTCTAAAATTAACAACTCGTATTTGTGAAAGCAGGGGAGAATGAAATGAGACCGTACAAACAAAGTCAAGATGGTTCAATCTACACAATTTTAAAAGGAAAAAATTTGCTAGCAACACCATACTTAAATAAGGGATCTGCATTTACGGAAGAAGAGAGAAAAGAGCTCAATCTAGAAGGTTTATTGCCTCCAACTATTTTGACTTTAGAAGAACAAGCACGTCGTGCATATCTACAATATCAAGCTGCATCAAATGACATTCAAAAAAGTAATTCATTAAATGATTTACATAGTCGAAATATGGTATTGTTTTATCGTTTATTAACTGACAATTTAGGGGAAATGCTCCCTATTATTTATACACCAACCGTTGGTCAATCCATTCAGGAGTATAGTCAGCATTATCATCGCCCAGATGGGTTATATTTATCCATTAATGAGGCTGATATGATGGGGAAAGCAATTGAGAATACCGGGATGGGTGCTAAGGATATAGATTTAATTGTTGTAACAGATTCAGAAAGTATTCTTGGTATTGGAGATTGGGGCGTTGGTGGTATCAATATCGCTGTTGGTAAATTAGCTGTTTATATTGCTGCTGCAGGAATTGATCCAAGTAGAGTTCTACCAGTAGTACTCGATGTTGGAACCAACAACAAAAAATTATTAGAAGACCCTTTATACTTAGGAAACCGTCATGAGCGTATAAAAGGTGAAGAATACAATCAATTTATTGATCGCTTTGTTAGACAAATTACAAAAAAATTCCCAGATGCTTTATTACATTGGGAAGATTTAGGGAATATTAATGCTCGTCATATCATGAAAGAATATGGAAATCGACTTTTAACTTTTAATGATGATATTCAAGGAACCGGAGTTGTAACTTTATCAGCAATACTAACTGCGTTAAAAATAACGAAAACATCCTTAAAGGATCATCGTATTCTTATTTTTGGTCCTGGTTCAGCAGGAATTGGTAATGCAGATCAGATTCATAGCGCGATGCTGCTTGAAGGACTTTCTGAACAAGAAGCCTACGATAAATTTTGGGCTTATGATTACCAAGGTTTACTAACTAGTGATATGGAAGATTTAGCTCCATTTCAACAACCTTATGCCAGAAAAGTAGAAGAAATTGAAAATTGGGAGAAAGCTAGCGACAATAAGGTTTCACTATTAGAAGTCGTTAAACAAGTAAAACCAACTATTCTTATTGGAACTTCTGGAGTATCAGGTGCATTTACAGAGGAAATAATAAAAGAAATGGCAAAGCATGTAGAACGTCCAGTAATCATGCCAATGTCGAATCCAACAAGACTAGTGGAAGCTACGCCTGAAAATATTATCCAGTGGACCGATGGAAAAGCATTAGTTGCTACAGGTAGTCCATTTGGGTCAGTAGAGTATAATGAGAAAACAATTGAAATTGGCCAAGCAAATAATGCATTGGTGTTCCCAGGACTTGGTCTAGGAGCAATTGTTGTAAGAGCAGAACGATTTACAGATTCCATGTTTAACGAAGCTGCCAATGCGATCGCAAAAATGGCCGAAAAGTTGACTGATGGAGATATTCTTTTACCAACCATTAAAGATTTACGCAAGGTATCAATTGCAGTAGCAACTGCAGTCGCAGAGGCTGCAGTTAGGGATGGAGTAGCTACAATAAATAAAGAAAATGTGGAAGCTGCAATTGAGGACACAATGTGGCACCCTGTCTATAAACCAATTCATAGCTGTTAAACAATAAAAATCACAAATTACTTACATTTTACCCTCTCGTAAAAATTTATGAGAGGGTTTATTTCTGTCTTATTTACATGTTAAAAAGGAAGGAAACTACTGCCATGATGTAGAAATTGAATAGAGAAAGAAAAATTACAATTTTGAAAACTTGGGGTAGGATAACTTTATGAATCCAGAGCAAAATTTTAATATATCTGAATTGGCAACCGAATTTGATATCTCAACAAGAACAATTAGATACTATGAAGAGATAGGATTATTGAACCCAAAAAGGGATGGAAATCGCAGAATATATACACGATCTGATCGAACACGATTAAAGCTTATATTGCGAGGAAAAAAATTCGGGTTTTCCCTAGAGGAAATAAAGGAAATGATTCAGTTATTTGATGAGGATCGAACAGGAAAAAGACAATTAGAAAAAACGATTGAATATGGCAATGCAAAAATAAGCGAAATCGAAACTAGAATTATAGAATTAATAGAACTAAGGGATGCACTTACAAACTTAAAAAACGAATTTGAAAAAAAATTAAAATAAAGTTGTAAAATTAGCTTAGCATACTAAATTAAACCATATTTAGTGTGCTTTTTTTATGCAAAAAAATATTAATACAATGTCATATTGACGTTAACGTGAACGTAATATACTATATATTTAGAATATTCAGAAAAGAAAAGAATACTTATAAAAAAATAGGAGGTAAAGAAATGTACGATTTTATGATGAATGATGAACAGAAAAAAATAAGAGAAGAAGCTAGAGAATTTGTGAAAAGCATTCCAAGACAATTAATTGTAGATATGGATGCGGAGAAGATTAAATTTCCTAAAGAATTTATTGTGGATGCTGGAAAAAGTAATCTACTTGGGCTTCGTTTTGCAAAAGAATTTGGTGGACGAGCTTTTAATTGGGAAACAGAAATAATTGCTTTAGAGGAGTTTGGTTTTTTAGGAACTGCCCTTGCTTGCCTTTATTCCATGCCGAGTATTGTAGGTGAAGCCATACATAAATTTGGGACTGTTGAACAAAAACAAAAATATTTAATCCCTACAATAAAAGGTGAAAAGGTAGCAGCAGAGGGCCTAACTGAACCAAGGGGAGGCTCTGACTTTTTTGGAACCACTACTATCGCTAAACAAGATGGTGATGATTTTATAATCAACGGCCAAAAGCGGTTTATTGTTGGTGCTGAAGGCGCAGATTACTTTTTAATTTATGCAAGAACGGATGAAAATGTACCGCCACATAAAGGAATTACTGCTTTTTTAGTGGACCGAACTGAGGAAGTTCGAGTGGAATATACCTATGGGCTAATGGGAACGAGAGGTGGAGGTACTGGTAGAGTTCACTTTAAAAATGCTAGAGTTCCAAAAGAGAACATTGTCGGCAAGTTAAATGGTGCTTCAGAGATTTTTTATCAGATGATGATTCCTGAAAGGATGACAAGCGCTGCAGGTGCATTAGGGATGGCAAAAGCAGCTTTAGATGTCGCAACAAAATATTCTACAAAGCGTAAAGCATTTGGCAATCACATCAAAGATTTTCAGGGAGTTAATTTCAAAATCGCTGAAAGTATAACGACATATGATGCTGCCAGAGCAATCGTTTATATCGCCGCAAGAGCAATTGATGCAGGAGATAATCCCCGTCGAGTAAGACGACTAGTTTCTGAAGCAAAAAAATTCGCAACAGAGGCTGCTTGGAAAATCGTTGATCATTCAATGCAAATAATGGGTGGTATAGGTTATACAAATGTTTACCCGATCGAAAAACTGTTGAGAGATGTTCGATTAATTACTATATGGACCGGAACAAATGAAATTATGAACCTCATTATTCAGTCAGAATACTATAAAGAATTTTTAGCAGAGGAGGATCGTGGAAGAGATATTGAGTCAGATGCTGCGGAATCAGAAAAGGTTGAAGAAAAAGTATATGAATAGGAGGTTTTGAAATGTCTGAGCTACTTCACCATCTTCTAGAAAGAAATGCTAGAAAGTATCCAAATGATTTGGCCACGATTTGTCATGTAACAAATACAAGTTTAACATGGTCAGAGCAAAATCGAATGGCTAATCGTTTAGCACATTTATTAGTGAAAAAAGGGTTAAATAAAAATGATCATGTTGCAATTTTGTTTTCAAATCAAATAGAATATGTCATTTCCTTCTTTGCAATCTTTAAAGCTGGCGGAACAGTTGTTCCCATCAATTCGAAATTAACAAAATATGAAGTAAATCAAATTGTATCTACAATGGATGTCAAATTAGTTATCTATCACCCTTCTTTAAAAGAAACATTAAATGATTTAGAGGTTGAGGGTTTATCGTTTTCGATTTCTGACATAGAAACAATCCTAAATGAAAGAGAAGATGATTTGGATTTAGGTGTAGACGTCGAAGATACAGCAGAAATATTGTTAACCTCAGGAACTACAGGTAGACCTAAAGGAGTAATGTTAAGTCACCGAGCAGTCTACCAATCGGCGATGATGATGTCAATCGAAATGTCCATTCAATTAAGAGATCGTGTGCTTCAATTAATGCCACTTACACATTCCGCACCGTTAAATCTCACTTATTTTGGTAGTGTTTTTGCAGGAGCTGTAAGTATTATCGACAATTTTACACCCGATAAATTATTAGAGCATACTCAAAATGATAAAATTACCCATTTTTTTGGAGCACCAGTTGCTTATTTATTAGCTTTAAAAATTTTACAAACTAAAGAATATAACTTAACATCGATGAAAAAATGGATTTATGGTGGTGCTCCAATGCCTAGTACCTATTTACATGTGCTAAGAAATAAGTTTCCAGGTGAATTCGTAGGTGTTTATGGACTAACAGAGGCAGGACCAAACGGACTTGCACTATATTCAGATGAGCACGAACAGCATATTGGGACGATTGGAAGAAGGGCTACTGTAAATACGGAATTTAGAGTTGTTGATCAGTTCGGAAAAGATGTTAATGGAGCTGAGGGCGAGGTAATTTTAAAAACAAGTAGTATGATGACAGGCTATTATAAAAATCCAGAAGCAACTCAAGAAGCAATTGTAAATGGTTGGATCTATACTGGCGATATCGGTAAAATTGATGAGCATGGCTATCTCCATCTTATTGATCGAAAGAAAGATGTTATCATTTCTGGGGGGACCAATATATATCCAAGTGAGATTGAAACTGCTATTTACCAAATTTCTGGTGTGCAAGACGTTGCAGTAATCAGTATTCCAAATGATGAATGGGGAGAAACGCCAGTTGCAATTGTGGTCAAAGGGCAAGAAGCTGAATTATCTGCGGAATACATTAAAAATAGTCTAAGGGATAAATTAGCTAAATATAAGATACCTAGAGAAGTAATTTTTGCAAATGAATTACCTAGAAATGGGTCAGGTAAAATTTTGAAATACCAATTAAGAGAAATCTACAGATAAATAACAAATGACTAAAATTATTTAATTGATTTTACTAGACTAGTAACCTCTTTCCCTTAGATAAATATAATAAAGTGTTAGTTATTTAGGGGAGGGATTATCTTGTATCAATATTATGGAGAACTTCTGCCAATGAAACTCTTGGACGAAGCCGCATTTTGGAAGCATCAAGAGAAGGAACATACCGCTGTTATTCGTCAGATTGCCCCAAATCTAGAGCAAGAATATGTAAATGCACTACAACAATGGGAGCGAGAGTTCGCTAAAACAGAGGGTATAATTGTTCGTTTAAGAGAAGCAGTAATTAGAGAAAAAGGACATGTAAATCCGAAAACAACAATGGAAATTATGGAACTAATTAAGTTCTGTAATGAACAAAGTAAAAAATTCATCCAGCTATTGGATATCATTTTGAACAACAGTATTGGAGTAAAAGGGAATCCAATTGCGTCTACAGTTATCCATCATATTATGCGGGAATCAGAATATTTTATTGGAATTACTCAAACTATTCTTTATGGATAATAAACAAACCCGTACCATTTCTTTGGTTACGGGTTTTGTGCTGTCTAAAGAATTAATACTTTTAATTTAATTATCAAGCTTTGGTGGAATGCGATGCAGTGAAGCCTGTTCATATGCATACGCAATCTTAATTAAGGTAGGCTCGCTATATGCTAGACCACTAAAGGTAATACCAAATGGCTCTCCTTCATTTGTATATCCAGCTGGAACTGTTACTGATGGATAGCCTGCTTTAGCGGCAATTCCAGCACCAAAATTAGCAGGGAAGACAATAGCATCTAATTGATGCTCCTTCATTACATAGTCAATCCCTTTTTCTCTTGATAACTCAAGATCGCGAAGTCTGCTTTGAATATATTCTGTTTCAGTTAATCGACCACTGGTTTCCACTGATTGAATTAAAATCGTTTGACCATATTTTAAAGCAGCTTCTTCATTCTGTTTGTTAAACTCTATTACCTCTTTTAGTGAATGTACGGGAACCTTTTCATCAAGCTGTGATAAATAGTAATTTAAATCCGATTTAAATTCATAATAAAGGACATTGTAGTCCCATTCTTCATTTATTGAAGGAATAGTAATTGGATCAATGATTATTGCACCTTCACGCTCTAATTCGTTGATTGCTCTATTTATTATTTCTAATTGTTCTTCATTCATCCAGTCAAATACCTTAGCTCTTGCAATTCCGATTCTTGCTCCTTTTAGGCCCGCTCTATTTAAGAATGGGGTGTAGTCGGTATAAGCATTACCAATACTAGTTCCGGTAATTGGATCCTTTTCGTCAACTCCTGTTAATGCGCCTAATAATATTGCAGCATCTTCCACTGTCTTTGTCATAGGTCCAGCAGTATCCTGACTATGGGCAATCGGAATAATGCCACTTCTACTAATAAGGCCAACCGTTGGCTTAATTCCAACAATGGAATTGGAACTTGCAGGACTTAAGATAGAGCCTGAGGTCTCTGTTCCAATTGCTACAGGTGTTAAATCGGCTGCAACTGCTGCACCTGGTCCAGAAGAGGAGCCGCCTACATCAAATTTTCCAGGTCCATAAGGATTTAATACTTGACCTCCCCTAGAGCTATAGCCATTTGGCATATTCTCTGTCATGAAATTCGCAAATTCAGTTAAGTTTGCTTTACCTAGGATTATAGCGCCAGCATTACGTAATTGTTTTACTAAGAAAGCATCTTCTTTTGCGTAAGAATTGGCCAAGGATAAAGTGCCTGCGCTTGTATGCATTTTATCCTGAGTGTCGATATTATCCTTTAATAGAACAGGAATACCGTGTAATGGGCCTCTTGGACCCTTCAATTTTCTTTCTTGATCTAGTGTTGAAGCAATGTCTAAAGCATCTGGATTGATTTCTAAAACAGAATTAATTTTCGGTCCATTTTGATCATACAATGCAATTCGTTCCAAATAATATTGAACGAGTTCAAAAGAGGTTATTTGATGATTGGTCAATGCGACTTGTATTTCTTTAATGCTTGCTTCGTATATCCATTCCCATTTCTTCATTAATCCAATGTCCCCCTTAATTTATAATCATTTTATTATGTTAAAAAAAGAATACCATGATTAACCATAAAAATGCATATTTTTTTCACTTTTTGGCAATTTTATACGTATATAGACTTTTTTAATAAGTAATGGTAACCATTAGTTGAGGAGGAAAAATTTAATGGAGCACGTTTTAAGTGCAAGATCACTCTTTGGTACCACAATGGGATTTCATATCATTTTTGCAACCTTAGGGGTTGGATTGCCCATCATGATGCTTGCAGCAGAAATAATATACCAAAGAACGAAAGATCCTCATTATGCAATCATGGCAAAGCGTTGGACAAAAGCCTTTGCTGTTTTACTTGGAGTAGGAATTCCAACAGGAACTATTGCCAGTGTTCAGTTATCTTTGTTATGGCCAGGCTTTATGGAAGCCATAGGTGAGGTTTTAGCTCTACCATTTCAGCTAGAAATCTATGCATTTTTTTTAGAAGCAATTTTTATGGCGATTTATGTCTATGGTGCTGATCGAATTTCCGCAAAGCTACGTATTTTAAGCTTATCTTTAGTCTCGTTAGGCGCTTTAATGTCTGCCGTTTTAATCACCAATGTTCATGCATGGCAGGAAACACCTACTGGGTTTGAATTTGTAAATGGACAATTCACTAATGTAAATCCATGGGTTGCTTTTTTTAATCCATTATTTCCAGTGACTGCTTTTCATGTTGCAACATCTGCTAGTTTAACAGGTGCATTTGTCATCGCATCAATCGCAGGATATAAGCTATTAAAAAAACAGCGATCCATTGAGGAAATTGCCTTACATAAAAAGGCTGTAATCGTCGCATTAGTCGTTGGAGGGATTGCTGCACTACTTACTGGATTAAATGGACATAGTTCTGCAATTGGAATTTATAAATATCAGCCAGAAAAGTTAGCGGCTGCAGAAGGGCTTTTTGAAACAACAGCAAATGCACCACTATCGATCGGTGGATATGTTGATCCGGAAACACAAACCTTAAAAGGAGCAATCCAAATACCTGGTTTTTTAAGCATCCTATCTACAGGTTCAACAAGTGGGGTGATTCGTGGATTAAACGATTTTCCTGTGGAGGAATGGCCGCCCTTATATATCCATATATTATTTAATGCGATGGTTGGGGTAGGTACATTATTGATTGGTATCTCTTTTGCAGGCATTGCATGGAAATATCTAAGAAAAGGTAAAGAATATCCAAAATGGTTACTTTGGACATTCGTATTGTCTGGTCCAATGGCGATAGCAGGTATTGAACTTGGTTGGGTATTTTCTGAAATCGGACGGCAACCTTGGACGATTTATCGGATCATGCGTACAGATGAAGCAGTAACATTAACTGGTAATATGGGTTTGTTCTTTTTACTATTTATCGGGCTTTATCTCTTATTAGGAATTACTGTTGTAGCTGTTTTGCGCTATTATTTCAAACGTCATCCTTTAATCCATGATCTTGGAAAAATAGGTAAATAGAAGAGGAGGGATGAACATGAACGAAGCAACACTTAGTATTTTATTATTATGGACCTTTGTTTTTGTATATTTGATCGCTGGTTCATTGGATTTTGGAAGTGGTTTTTGGGCGATGGTGTACTCCAATCGAAAAGATACCCTTGCAGGAAATATAGCAAATAAATATTTATCACCAGCTTGGGAGGTTACTAATACACTATTAGTAATGTTTGTCGTCGCTTTAGTAAGCTTTTTTCCAAAGGCAACCTTTACATTTGGAACTATTTTGCTTGTACCAGCGAATTTGATATTAATTTTACTAACAATTCGGACCGCATTTATGGTTTTTGCCTATTCTGCAAAGGAATACCAAAAAATATTAAATCAAATCTCAGGAATTACAGGGATTCTGATTCCTGCTTTATTGGTTGTGGTCCTTCCAGTTACTCATGGAGGGTATGTAGAAGGGACAGGAGCTAGTCAGCAGTTATTATTAGGAAGAGTATTTACTAGTCCAACCGTATATTCCTTTATTGGATTAGCCATTCTGATTACTTTATATCTGTCATCCTTGCTATTAGCAGATTATGCCAAAATTACAGGGGATAAATCTGCATATCTCATTTACCGCAAACACGCTATGTGGACGGGCCCATTGTTTTTCCTCTTTGCTTTATTTGTCTTATTCGCATTGAAAAATGAAGCGAATTGGCTTTACGAAAATATGATAGATCGATGGCTATGGCTACTTCTTTCTGTCATTGCTTTTGCGATTGGTTATTATAGTATGTGGCTAAAGGATGATGGTAAAGAAATTGGAAGGCCTAGAATGGCTTTAATCTTTATTGGCTTACAGCTTTTTATAGCAAGCTACACCTATGGAGCTGCACATCTACCATATTTGATCTACCCAGCGACGGTTGAAGAAAGCTTTACTAATATTAATATGTATCGCTCATTAATAATGTCTTATCTCATAGGAACACTCTTATTTATTCCTGCCTTTGTCTGGCATTGGAGATTATTTATTCGTAATGAAAAATATATTAGGGGTAGTTAGTCGCTCATCAGAGAAATGAAAAACAATTTTTGTGTGAATTAATTAAATTTTATGAAAAAACTTTTAAAAGAGCTGAATTTTTTCGTTCAGCTCTTTTTATTTATGATACAATAAAGGTTAAAAATTGGAAAAAAAGAAAGGACGCGGGGGATGAATCAGGTTCAAATTAAAGATATTATTATTGCCAATCAAACCTTAAAAGACGTAGTAATTAAAACACCACTTCAAAAAAATGAAGTTTTATCGAAGCGATATCAATGCAATGTCTATTTAAAACGAGAAGATTTACAAATTGTTCGTTCTTTTAAAATAAGGGGTGCATATAATTTTATTCATAGCCTAACAGAGGAAGAGAGAAAGAATGGTGTGGTTTGTGCGAGTGCAGGAAATCATGCGCAGGGGGTAGCCTATTCCTGTAATCTATTAGGAATAGAAGGGAAAATTTTCATGCCATCAACAACTCCAAGGCAAAAGGTTACTCAAGTAAAACAATTTGGTGGGAATAATATTGAGATTATTTTAATTGGAGATACCTTTGATGATTCCTTCAAAAAAGCAAAAGAGTATTGTGAACAGGAGAAAATGACCTTTATCCATCCCTTTGATGACCATCGTACAATTGCCGGACAGGGAACTGTAGGAATAGAAATATTAAATGACATCGATGAGCCCATTGATTTTATTTTTAATACGATAGGTGGTGGGGGTTTAATCGCAGGTGTAGGTACTTACGTGAAGAGTATTAGTCCCTCCACGAAAATTATTGGTGTAGAACCATTAGGTGCGGCAGGAATGAAAAAATCGTTAGAAGAGAATCAAGTGGTTACTTTAGAAACAATTGATAAGTTTGTTGATGGAGCAGCAGTAAAACAGGTTGGCCAATTAACCTTTAATGTTGCGAAAGAAGTAGTAGATGATATTGTTGTGGTTCCAGAAGGGAAATCATGTACTACCATACTAGAGCTATATAATGAGAATGCGATCGTTGTAGAGCCTGCTGGAGCACTTTCTATTTCCGCTTTGGATTTTTATCGTGAAGAAATCAAAGGTAAAAATGTTGTTTGTATAGTTAGTGGCGGAAATAATGATATTGGCCGAATGCAGGAAATTATGGAACGTTCTTTAATCTATGAAGGGTTAAAGCACTATTTTATCGTTAATTTTCCACAGCGCGCAGGTGCCTTGAGGGAATTTATAGGCGATGTGCTTGGAGAAACGGACGATATTACCCGTTTTGAATACATTAAAAAGAATAACAAGGATAATGGACCAGCGTTAATTGGCATAGAAGTTAAAAATAGAGAGGACTATGACCAGTTAATTGAGCGAATGAAAGTAAAAGGTTTTTCATATATGGAAATTAACGATGATCCTACTTTATTTAATCTGTTAATCTAATAATGAAAGAGGAGCAGAAGATGAAAATTGGTTTTATTGGTCTTGGAATAATGGGCTCGAAAATGGCAACGAGACTTGCTAGTGCGGGCTATGAACTTATCGTATTTAATCGTACTAGAGAAAAAACAATCCCGTTTGTAAGGTTAGGTGCTAAAGAAGCTTCCAGTATTGCTACTTTAGCACAAGAGTCAGAAATCATATGTACTTGTTTATCTATGCCAAGTGATAGTATTGAGGTTTATTTAGGAGAAGATGGAATACTATCAAATGCAAAATCAGGAACAATTTGTTTAGATTTTACAACAGTAGGTAGAGAAACAAGTCAAATCATTAATGAACAAGGAGTAAAAACAGGGATTGTTTACCTTGATACCCCTGTTAGTGGTGGGCCTGAGGGTGCAATGGATGGTACACTCACTATCATGGTAGGCGGAGCTAAAGAAGCGTATATCGAGGTAAAAGATATACTATCGATACTAGGAAGTAATATTCAATTTCTCGGGTCCACTGGTTCTGGAAGTATAGCAAAATTGATCAATCAATATCTCGTATCCATCCATACCTTAGCGATATCGGAAGCATTTGTGACAGGTGCCGCTTTTGGTATAAATGCATCTCAATTATTGGAAGTTCTTAAAACAAGCTATGGAGATAGTAAAATATTACGTCGCCATCTGGAAGGTCATATTCTAAAAAGACAATTTGAACCTGGTGGCGCTCTTCAATATTTGCACAAAGATATTAAACTAGCTAATCAGTTACAAGTAGAGGCTGGCCAAGAAAATTTTTTAGGGCAATTTGTTGAAAAACGCTTTGAAAAAGCAATGGTGACTGGATTATCTCAGTTAGATATGTCCTCTATTATTTTATTATTAGAAAAGGAAACGGGAGTTACTGTACATCATAAAAATAATAAAGAGGGATAGTATGCATGAAACACATAACACTAAAATGTATTATTTATATGCAACGTTTGCCAATTTATTAATCTTAGGACCAATCATCGTTCTTTTCTTAATTGCAAAAGGCTTAACGTTTACAGAAATAATGGTTCTCCAGTCCATTTATTCTGCTGGTATAGTACTATTTGAAGTTCCTACAGGTGCTATTGCTGACAAATTTAGTCGGAAAATTAGTATGTTATTAGGCGCCATCATGGTCGCTTTGGGATTAATTATTTATATTGTAGGAAATCATTTTTATATTTTCATCTTAGCTGAATTAACATTTGCTTTAGGATTCACGCTTAAATCAGGTGCAGATTCAGCTTTAATTTATGATTCTTTAAAAGCAGATGGAAATGAAAAGGAGTTTCAAAAAATTGAGGGAAAAGCTAGATCCTACTCCTTTTATGCGCAAGCAGTCGGTTCAATTATCGCTGGTTTTGTATATGAGGTAAATATATTTCTTCCATTAAGTATATCTATTGGTTTTATGGGAATCTCAGCTGTAATTGCCTTATCCTTTAAAGAGGTTCCTGTTGAAGGAAAAGTAGGTAAATACGGAATTGCGTATGCTGCTCAGATTATCGAAAGTGGTAAATATATCTTAAATCATGGGAAGATTAAAGCAATTATTGTCTTTTCTACTGTATTTTTCGTGTTTTACCGAACAGGATTTTGGTTATTTCAGCCTTATATGGAGAGTGTGGATATACCCGTAAAATACTTTGGGATACTATTTTTTATTTTTAACATCACTGCTGCTTTTGTTTCCAAAAGAAGTCATATTTTCATTGAAAAAACAAAGCCAAAAACCTTAATGGCGATGGCCTATTTGATGATTAGTTCCTTTTTTATTTTAGGATTCGTCCATCTTTGGATTGGAGTATTAGCAATCTTATTACAGCAAGCTGCAAGGGGATTATATCAACCTGTTACCCATAAGTATTTAAACAAACACATTCCTTCGGATAAACGTGCTACGATTCTCTCTTTTCACTCATTAATTTCTAATATCGCAGTTACTATTACTTTTCCATTGATGGGATTATTAAAGGATAGTACAGATATTTTTAATACACATTTAATCTTAGGGTTATTGATGATTTTCTTTATTTATTTGGCCTCTTTCTATATGAATAAGCGGTTAGGTCAACCTAAAAATAAGGAGCTAAGTGTATAGTAGTTTGTTAGTTATATGTTTTTAGAATAAATTTAATGGGGGTGTTAAATATGGATGTAAAGAATAAAGTGGTTGTCATCTCTGGAGCTTCGAGCGGAATTGGTAAAGAATTAGCCAAACAATTATTTAATAAAGGGGCAAAGTTAGCTCTACTTGCGAGAAGAGAGGATAAATTAAAACAGCTAGTAGCAACAGAGTTTAATAACTCTACTGATGTGATATGGGTAAAGACCGACGTGAGCAATAGAGAAGAAGTGAAAGCTGCTGTACAAAAGGTAATTCAACGCTTTGGCCAAATAGATATCGTTATTAATAATGCAGGAGTCGGTTATTTTGGTTCATTTGAAAACATCTCCATAGAAGATTTTGATCGAATATTAAAAACTAACATCTATGGAGTATTACATCTAAGCCAAGAATCCATTCCTTACTTAAAAAATACGAAAGGAATTATTATGAATGTTTCCTCTGGATTAAGTAAAAGGGCGCTTCCTTACTTAACAGTATATGCTGCTTCAAAAAGCATGCTCGATTCTTTGTCTGATGGAATGAGATTAGAGCTTAAGCCCTATGGAATTAATGTTGTCAATTACTGCCCACCAGAAACAGAAACAGAAATCTTTGAAAATACGGTACATGAACCTGGAATGATAAGCAATACATCCCATCGTAAAAAGAAGAGAGTAGAGGATGTCGTAAATCGAATGGTGAAAGCATTAGAGGAAGAAGCGAGAGAGGTGGTAGAAGGCAAATCCCTTAAGGTAATGAACTTCTTTGCCCCTAAGCTACTGGATAAAATATTTTATAAGGCAATGGTGTTAAAAGGAAAAAAATAAGTCTCGACAATCTGATATAATAGTTTTAGTTAGTTATTATAGAAGGGAGGACCCGGATAGATGAATGAAGTAGAAATACAAACAGAAACAGAAACATTTTATCCTCCTCGTAAACATGATTTTAGTATTAGTTTTGGCATGTTGCTGGGATTTGTTGTTACTTTTTTAAGCTTAGGAGTCGTTTCTGGAATTGTAATTGGTATTACCAATTCATTGATAGATCTAGACATTATTTTAATAGCCACTGGTTTTTATGGGTTGCTATTGGATGCATTGATGTTTATAATCGCTATCCTGTTATTTAAAAAGGTACGTCAGTTTTCCTTTGCCAAATTTGATTTTGCTCCAATGAAATTAGGAAAAACCTATCTTTATTTGGTTGTTTCCTTTATTCTTTTATTTATATCTCAATATCTTTTTATCGGGTTATTACAAATGGATGATTCTTCTCAGCAGTACGATACATTAGGCGGAAATTTAGTAGGCGATCATTGGATTAACTATCTACTTTTTTACTTTGCACTAGTGGTCATAACACCGATTAAGGAGGAGCTTCTGTTTCGTGGTCTTTTCTTACGATTTTTTGAAGAAAAATATAATTTTTGGATAGGATTAATTTTATCAGCACTGATTTTTGGACTTCTACATGTTGATTATCCATTATCAGCGATTACTATGGGAGCAATCTTAGGGGGACTATATAAAAAAACTAATTCTATTGTGCCACCTACCATCCTGCATATGAGTTGGAATCTGATTGCAGCGATGACAATTATATGAATAAATATATAAAAATCAAAAGAAACCCTCTTTCAAAAATATTCTTAAGAAATGGGGTTTCTCATTTTTTGTACATCATATTTGTACATCAATAAATGACTATTTAATTATTTGATGGTAAAGAATCATAGAAGTTAGCAAGCACTTCTTTGCCCTGGACGGCATTTTTACGGAAAAGACTGATTTCATCAATATTATTAAGTATGAATGCTGCAGAGGTCAGAAATTCATTTGCAAACCATTCAGCAGTCACCTGAATATTATGTGTAGAATCCTTCTTGTCAATAAGTTCAACCTGTGCAACTTCATTTTCGTCAAACCACATAATTAACTGGCACCAATGCAAATCACATACTATTTTTTTCTCAAATCTGTTCATTAATTACACCTCCCAAACAGTACAATTGTATTGTATCATAAGAAGATAAGGTAAAACAGAAAATCTAATAATGAACATATCTAAAAAAAGATATAGGAGAATACATAATGAGTAAAATAAATTTTAAAGAAGAAAATGTAACGATTCAAAGCAATGTCACTTTAAGAGGCACGTTAACTATTCCAATGAGTGTTGACGCAGCAACTGATAATCCTCAGTATCCTGCAGTATTATTTCTTTCTGGCTCAGGAAGAATTGATCGTAATGAAAACAATCCTAGCTTAAGACTAAATATCTTTAATAATCTAGCAGATATGATAACGAATCTTGGCATTGTAACATTGCGATATGACAAAAGAGGGGTAGGAGAAAGCACAGGTGAATACCTTAAAGCAGGTTTATGGGATTTAGTCGATGATGCGGAGCAAGCATTACTATTTTTAAAACAACATGAGCAGGTAGACCCAGATAAAGTGTTTATTATAGGACACAGTGAAGGTGCTATTATTGGTGCAGCTTTAGCTGATAAATATCTATTGATGGGATTGGTTATGTTATCAGGGACAGCGGAATCCTTAAAAGATACCATGATTAGACAAAATGAAAAAGTATTTAAAGAAATGGAAAACCTACCAGGGTTTAAGGGGCTAATTAATCGCCTTCTTCGTGTATCTGTTAAGGGTAGAAAGGATATGGAAGAGACTCATAAAAAGATCCTTGAATCCACAACCCATACCCTTGAATTAAGAGGAAAAAAAATAAACGCGAAATGGATGAGAGAGCATTTTAAATATAATGTTGTTCAATCATTACAAAGAATAACTATTCCAACCCTTGCAATTTCAGGATCTAAGGATGTCCAAGTACCTCCTGACCACGCAAAAGAAATTGCCAATACTGTCGTTGGCCCATCAGAGTGGTATGTTATTGAAGGAATGAATCATATTTTAAGGGAAGCAAGAGAATCAGGTTCTATGATGACTTTGCAAAAGGAGTATAAAGAGACAGCAAATCAACCATTACATACAGAATTGATTACAATATTATCTGGATGGTTAAAAAAGAGAATAGAAGAATAGATAGGTATTCTTATTCAGACCCCTTAAAGTATAAGGGGTTTTTTATTTGATTTTTAAATATTTAAATTAGAATGACAAAACATTAGTTTCCTATAATAATATTATGTAAATTTATAAATGAGAATTATTAAAATATTTTTAAAAATAATGTTCAAATATTTTACAATTATGTTGTATAATACATTTGTAATACTTGGTATTTATGGTAATTAATAATTAGAATACTGTTAGTTAATATTATTTCTAAAATTTTGGTAAAGTGTGGGGTGAATTTAGATGTTTCAAGAAGAACTTATTGGAAGAATTTTAAAAACCGATATATTTGGTAAAAATGGAATCGTATTGCTTCCGATAAATAAAACGCTTAATGAGCAGGATCTTATTAAATTAGCTAATCACAATATTTATATTGATGAGAAAGACTTGTATGATATAGACTATTTAAGTAATTATCGGAATGATCATCGAAAAAAAATGAAAGAAATAATCCTGGATTTAGTCGACATGATGAGCGATATCTATGAAGAAGTAAGAACTGGACAAAACATTCCATTTATGGCCATGAGAGAAAATATCGTGCCTTCTGTTTTAGAAATCACTAAGCACCCTAACATTTCTGAGATATTTGAATTAATATCTAATTTACATAATAAAAACCAATACACATATTTTCATAATGTAGCCGTAAGTATTTTATCTACTCTAATCGGAAAATGGGTTAATCTTTCAGAAAAGGAAATGTCTCTTCTGACGATTGGAGCTCTTTTACATGATATAGGTAAAACAAAGATTTCAGAAGAAATTCTTAATAAACCTGAAAAGCTTACTGTTGAAGAAGTTGAGGAAATAAAAAAGCACACAGTTTACGGATATAATTTGATCAAAAAAACCGTTGGGGCTTCTCCACGCATTGCTTTAATTGCACTTCAACACCATGAAAGAGAAAACGGAGAAGGATACCCATTAGGGATAAATGGAGATAATATTGATTTTTTAAGTAAAATTGTTGCGATAGCAGATATTTTCCATGCGATGACCTCAGAAAGAATATATCGCCACGCCGAACCGTTTTACATTGTGTTACAGCAAATGTCTCAAGATGTATTTGGTAAATTAGAACCAAAGGTAATGACTATATTTATTAAGCGAACTATGGAAATGTTATTGGGTACTAAAGTTAGACTAACAGATCAAAGAGTCGGTAAAATTATTTTGATCAATCCTTATAATCCAATTAAACCATACATCCAGCTAGAAAATAATGAAATCTTAGATTTAAACTCTTCAAGTAATGTAAACATTGAGAAAGTATTGTATTCATAAAAAAAATTGTACATTTTTAAAATTGAATAAAGTCCGTTTAAAAAACAGGCTTTTATTTTCGGTTATAAGCCTGTTTATTTTTCTTTTTAATGGTTTTATACCTGAAGAGGTAAAAATTAAAAATAAGTGTGTTTTTGAGGCTTAAAAGATAAGTCTTCATTTATTTGATTAAATTCAAGTATTTTTGCATGAAATTTTCTGGTTTCACTATTTTTGCAATAGGTATTTTCCATAGGCAATAGGAGTTTTAAATGTATTGTACCATTCCTTATGCAACTTTCCTAATTGAAAGCTATATCGCAAATCACGACCATTAAATTCAATAAAATATGGTTTCCCATTTTTATCAATACCTATATCAAGCCCTATATCCGCTAAATGTGGTAGATACTGATTTAAGTGCTGTGCAATATATATTGCGAGTCTTTGAATTGATTGTTTTGTATTGGTAACATTTAGATTTAGTTTTTTAAGAGTAGGTTCCAAACGATAGACCTTTCCTCCTCTAGCCACATTGGATACATGTTTTCCACGCCTAGCTGCTTTTGCAACCATTCCTGTAACTTGCCATTCTCCGATTCTATTTCTCTGCACGGTTACTCTGATATCAAATGCTCCACCATTTATCTTAGCTAAAGGAACAGTTTGTTGAATAATATAATATCTGTCCTTAGTTAACTTCGTTAATATAGATAATAACTGGTCATGGGATATTATTTTCATAGAATCAGAAAAACGAATGATCCATCTATTTTTCCATTTATCAATTCGAATAATCCCCAGACCTAAGCTCCCATTTGATGGTTTAATGTACAATGATGGAAAGTGTTGAATCATAAAGCTTAAATTAGTTTTGTTCAAAGGTAGAGTATAGGGGAGGTTTGACCGGATCAGATTGCTTTTCGCTAAAAGTTGGTGGACATAGTTTTTCGAATATCTAGTTTGCTCATTATAAAGATAACTAACTTTAGATAATTGCTTTACTTTATATCTAATAGACTCAGCGGTAGATAAAGATCGATTATGGATTATTTTTGGAATGGGTCTTTTTTTATAATAATACTTCTCATTTTGATATATAAATCCTTGAGCTGTACCTTCAGTGAAATTTACTTTATTTATCGTAAGGTAGAAGGGGATCATTCCGTATGTTTTTGCAGCTTTATTATAAAAGTTTAATCGTTCATGGCCATATTTGCGCTGGGGGATTCTTTTGAATTTAGAACCATCCAATAATATTCCAATATAGTCGCTCATCGAAACCTCTCCTTATTTTAATAAAGTTCGTTACTTTCATAATATGAAATTACACAATTGCATGAACTAGGTATTAATTTGTTTCTTTAAAAGAAGAATAAGGGAAATGGCGCATAAGGGATATCATAATATTATTATGTAAACTTAATTGATAAATATTTGGAAATAGAGCACAAGTATAAAAAGCATATCGAAAAACGAGCCTTTAATTTTGATTTTAAGCGTGTTTGATTTTAGTTTGAATGGTTTTATATTCAATTAGGTGTAAAAAATGAGTAAAAGCTTTTATGGAAATAAAAAAATAAAAGGTAGAAGATTAAAGTCAAAAATTCTAAAAAAATATTTATAAATCTAAATGTAATAAAAATGGTTAAAAAATTCTATGAAATCTCAAAATGTTAAGAATACTAAAGAATTGAGACGTCTATTTTACACCATTTTTTACGTCCGATAATATATATTATGTAAACTAGAGTGTAACGATAACTCTAGGTTTTTTGTTTTATAGACGTATTTATCCCCTGTTTAACGGTAAAACTTAACGATAATAATGGTTAACGTCCTAATAATACCAGAGTCCGCCCCATAATTTACAAGGACGGTATATAATTGCTGAGGACGCACTGATAACATAGATTTTCGAGGTCATATTTAGTTAATTATCTTGTTTAACCTAGTTTATTAGCTACGGGAGAAAGAGTTTACCACCCATTTACCACTCTCGTTTTTCACTTTAATAAGCATCACTTTTAAATTAGTAGCCTCTTTTAGTTCTGGGTACGATTGATAAACGACACACTCAATTAAAGCTTCAGTTTCATCACCTGAATGAGTAATTCCTGGGGGAAAACCAGCATATAACATGTATTCATTTTTCTTTAAATCAATCATTTTGCTTTGAAAATCAATACTTTCAAGTATTTCTCTTTGCCATTCTTGATCATTATCTACTAAAATAGGTAAATTATGTTTCAGCTTATTAACTACTGATTCAAGCAGTTTTAAATTCTCAAAAGTCATTCCAGCTCTATCTGATAAAACACCCCGTATTAAAGCTGTATCTTTAAGATTAATAATTTCATTTTCTTTTTCTTGAACAAGTAATTCTAATTCATTAATTCTTTTCTTTGCCAAATCAATCTCTTGTTGAAACCAATATTCCTCTGAAACTTTCGAGATCCGATCGGAGATTTTTTCTATTTCTTGGTATTGTTTTGATTGCATTATGATTTTTTCAATTTCTTTAGTAGAGAGGTTTGTCTTTGCTAATTCTTTTGTTTTATCTACAACATTCTTTAAAGCTGGAAACTGGTCTAATAATTCTTTAGGAATATTATCCAACTTGGATACAAACTTTCTTTTGTGTATTTCTATATCGTCTTCTTGTATTGCTTTAGGATCTATAGGCTTAGCAAAAACTGCTTTTTGATACTTGTCTACAAATTCATTCCATTCTTCCGGCGTTGCCTTTTTTTCGTTGATTATAAGATTTAGATTATATGCCCATTCTTCTGCCGTTGAATTCCAACCAAGCCGTTGCATTACTGGGTAATATCTCTCTAAGCTATCTATTGCGTCGTTTTTTGTAAAGTTGTGTCTTGACTGGAGAAATTCAACTATATTTTTCTCATAATGATTCATTTCGGAGTATCTTTTCGTTTTAAGTATTTTCATGATAAACCTACCTTTCTTTTATCCGAAAATTTAATAAGAAATAAGCTATTCTCTTTCTTGAAGAATAGCAGCATTTAGCTGAATAAGAAGTAATATTCACTATCGTTCCCAGTCATCTGGTACAAGCAACCATAGACCAGGCTTTACACATTTATTTTCTTCAATATAATATGTAGGAGTTCCTTGTTTTTCAATTACTACCAATAGTTAGATAACTTCGAGAAATTCCCCTGAAACTGCTCCTAAGAAAATAGTAATCCCATTTTTATCGCATATTTCTATCTCATAATGATTATCACCGTAATCCTCTAATATTGTCCCAATTTGCCCTTTTGAAATCCCATGTTTATTATCATCTTTTATTACTCTTACAACGTCATATTGTTTCATTAAACAAACACCACCTTATTAAACAATCCTGTCCTTTAGTAATATGAGCATTAATCCTTTTTGACTAATGCTCCCTTTAGCATAATAATGATTTAAATAAAGTCTTTAATTTGTTCTCTAATCTCAACCCAAATATCCATTTGTAGTGAAACATCTTTAATCCGCTGTATAACATTATCTGATAGAGAAATATTTTCTTCACAAATGGTTGCACATATCTGTTCTAATGCTACTCCCCACTCGCTATGTTCCAGAAACTCATTTACAGTTTCACGGTCGTGTTCAGGTAATCCCTCTAGTCATTCTACGATTGCTTTTATCTTCATTTCTATGTTCAACTTTATTCCACGCCCTATTAAATTTTTTTATTCTTATTACATTAACCTGCACCATTAGTTCAATAAGAAAAACAGCGATATTTCTAATAGAACGAATCGCTGCTCGAACTTGGTATTTACAGTTTAAATAATTCCATACTTTTTTAATGCGTAGTCTATTCCATCTTCAGTTGATGGTTTAGTAACAAAATCCGCAACATTTTTCAATTTTACGTTTCCATTCCCCATTGCTATACCTAACCCTACTAATTCCAGCATGTCAATATCATTTTCACCGTCACCAAATGCGATAGCTTCCGATTTATCGATGCCAAAGAAATTTAAAGTTTTCATTATAGCTAAAGACTTTGAAACATCTTCTTGCAAAACATTTAGCACAAAGGGATGCCATCTTTTAAATGTTAGTTGCGGAAACTTTTGTTTATACCTTTCAACTGTTTCATCATTTGCAAATAAACACAATAAAAATACGTCTTCTTTATGAATTATGTCATTAGTTTTAGGGTACTCATTCAGAGACAAGGTTTCCTTTAAGGCCGTTAAGATTTCCTTCTCTTTTACACCGTTCATACTGAATTCTTCTGTATAGTATGACAAACCGTTATTTTGTAATTTGGCAAATTCCATAACTTCTTGAATAACACTTTTATCCATTGGCACTTTATGTATAACCTCTTGAGTATGCTTCACGTATCCACCATTTGCTGTTATAAATGTTTCTATACCTAGTTCTTGTAGTTCCTTACACATTGATAAGGGTCTTCCAGTTGCAGCCACTACCTTTATCCCTTTGTTCTTCAAAGCTTTTATAGCTTCAATAGTAGAATGGGGAATGCTGCCATCCTCGTGATTTGTTATTGTTCCATCTATATCGAAAAAAACGATTTTATAACTCATTAAAGATCTCCTTAAAATTAATAATAAAAGTAAATACCCTTCTTAATATTCGACCACCAAAAAGAGAATCCTTCTTCAACTCTTCTACTTTGTTAGCACAAGAAGGAAAAAATCCAATCAATTAAGTATTCTTCAAATCTTGCTATTCGTTTGTTTATTAACGGAGAAACTATAACTTAAATCGATTTTTAATCATTGTAGCAACTTCTTCAGCACTAAGATTTGTATTATCTATCCTCAAATAATTTTCCTTGCTAATTTCCCCTTCATTTGAATTTAATCTATGAGTATCCATGGTGCTCAATAAATTTTCTTCAGATTGTTTTATATTCCTTTTAGTAGGCTTTTGTTCCAATCTATTTGGTGTCTTATTCCGTCTAAGCCTTTCTTTCACATTAGCTTCTAACTCTATAAAGTATAAATCAGCTCCTTGAGAACTGAAGATACTACACATTTTCTCTACGTTTTCCCAATCCTCTTTTTGATTAAACGCCCAAACAATAGTAAATATCATTCCATACTTATCACTTTTGGAAAAAGACTTAAAAATTTCCTCTCGAAATAAGGTTGATAATCTCCACATTTCAGGGCTAAATCCGAAAAATGGCTCTAACAAATCAATTGTCATATGATTGTGGAATAGTTTTAAGTCCGTAATTTTTGATAACTCTTGCCCCACAGTCATTTTTCCAACAGCTTGGGGTCCAAATAGTAAAACAAATTTCAATATAACTCACTCCCTAATATTGTACATCCTCACCTTTGATGAGGTGTCATATTTCTCAAAAAAGATTAGGATCAAAGATTTGTATCTCGTTTATTACTCTCTCACCATTTGTATCTATTATTATCGCAGAATGTTCTGGAATCCCAACTACCTTTTGATTTAACTCTCTTGATAAATCAATAAGTTTTTTATTCTTATCCTCTGAATAATGAGGGCATATAGAATATTCAACTAATCCAACTCCATTTGTATCTTTCAAACCGACTATATCGTCACTATTAGACGATTTTATATTCTGTCCTAAAATTACAGCTCCTGCGCTATTTCCTACAATAATTTTTTCTTTGTGGTTATTTAATAAAAACTCCGAAAATCCTGATTTCATAACTATATCTAACAGCTTATACGTATTTCCACCTGCGATGAAGATAACTTTCGATTCATACGCAGCCTCCCAATTCTTATATAAATCTATGGCTACAATATTGGTTAGTCCATAATTCATCATTTGACTTTTAAAAAAATATAAATATTCTTCATCTGATCTTGTCGTAGCAGATGGTATAAATCCAATTACATCTTTCTTATTTATATGAGAAATCCATTCATTATCGATACTTTTTGATTCTGGATAATAAGAACCTCCGTTAAGAACGATCATTATTTTACCTCCTGCTCTTTTATTAATTGACATGCAGCCATACATTTCGTTACCGACAATAAAATTGTAAATTACTATTTATGTATGGAAGTTGCAATTACTAAGTCTAAAATTCTTTACTCATTTATAATATTGCCTAAAATCCCATTGGTTTTGTTACTACATTTCAATTCAACTTTCTTATTCATTACTCCTTCTAAAAGTTGGTAATTTTATAATATTAACATATAAAATTGGAAATAATTGAATGATGGTCAACTAAAAAAGGTGAAATCTTAAGATTCCACCTTCACTATGTTGTTGAGTGTTAATGTCAATCAAAAAGTTTACCA
>DJVJ01000034.1 GCA_002441135.1 Caryophanales bacterium UBA6259
GCTATTGGAGAATCTCCAAAAGCCCAATACTTAATACAACTCTAAACAACAAATATCTCGAAAATCTAGGATACAAAAGCATATCTAAAAGATATCAACTAATGCATAATTCTTAATGAACCGCCGTATACCGAACGGTACGTACGGTGGTGTGAGAGGACGCTGAATAAAATAATTATTTAGCTCCTACTCGATTTTTATTGTACATAGGAACTATTAGGAAATTTTATACGTTATTGGTATAATAAAAATGGTTTATTTTATTTTCAAGGAGAGGATTTAACAAACGATGGGGACACAAGTAAAACGTTCATTTATCAAAGGAGCTGCAATTTTAGGTATAGCAGCTTTGTTATCTAAAGTGTTAGGTGCAGTTTATCGTATTCCATATCAAAATATAACAGGAGATATCGGGCTTGGTGTTTATAGCAAGGTTTATCCTATTTATAGTATGCTTTTGATTTTAGCAACAGCAGGTTTTCCAATTGCTATTTCTAAATTGGTATCAGAGCATTTAGCGGTGGGCGATAAAAAAGGGGCTAAGAGAATTCTTAAAATCTCGATTTATGTCTTAACCGCTACAGGGACCCTCTTTTTCCTTGCATTATTTTTTGGAGCAAACCGCTTAGCTGTCTGGATGGGTAATCAGGAGCTATCATTAGCAATTAAGAGTGTTTCTTTTGCACTGCTTATTGTTCCTGCAATGGCTGCATTTAGAGGATACTATCAAGGGCATCAATTTATGACACCTACTGCATATTCGCAAATTGTGGAACAAATTGTTAGGGTTGCTACCATTTTAGTTCTATCCTATTGGTTTATGACACAGCCACAATATGGAGTTTATTACGCAGGAGCTGGTGCTGTATTTGGCGCCTTTACAGGAGCTGTTTTTTCCTTTATCGTGCTTATTCTTTTTTGGAGAAAGGCAAGTGTTTTTACGGATGAAATAGCGGCAGAAGTACCTGTTGTTGAATCACAAGAACTTCCAACGATTGATGTTATAAAGAGAATTTTATATTATGCACTTCCAATTGCATTAGGATCATTGATTATTCCGTTATTGGGGGTAGTGGATTCCTTTACAGTATCTAATATGCTTCAATATACTGGATTTTCTGTAATAGATTCGGAATATTGGTTTGGGGTATATACAAGAGGTCAACCATTAGTTATGTTTGCTTCTTTTTTTGCTATTTCTCTATCTTTAGCACTTGTTCCTTCAATTTCAGAAGCACAAGTTAAAAACGATCAGCAATTAATTATTTCTCGATCGGAATTGGCTCTTCGTTTAAGCTTAAATATCGGATTACCAGCATCGGTTGGCCTTGCTGTTTTAGCTGAACCAATTAATATTATGTTATATGAAAATAGTGCAGGTACAAACACATTAACTGCTTTAGCTTTTACCACTGTATTTGCGATAATAGAAATTACATCATCTGGAATATTACAGGGAATAGGACAAGTTACTCTCCCAGCGAAAAACTTATTTATTGGTATTCTGGTTAAATTATTACTAAATCTGTTATTAATCACCCAATTTGGAATAATAGGTGCAGCAATTGCCACAGTATTTGGTTATGGTCTAGCAGCATTATTAAATATGATTGCTATAAACAAATATATCGGTTTTAAAATAGGGGTTGTCAATTTCTTTTTGAAACCAACGATTGCAGTAAGTATTATGGCGTTAGTGGTGTGGATTTCAAAGCTTACTTTGCTTACAATTTTACTTCCAATGATTAGCTCTGAGCGATTAGTGATGGCAATCGTAGCCCTTCTTTCTGTAGGAATTGGAATTATTGCTTTAGCAGTTAGCTTATTTATTTCTGGGGCGATTACTAAAGAAGATTTATCAAATATTCCTCGCTTTGGGGATAAATTAATTCGAATCACAAAAAAATTAAGGATTCTTAAAGGATAAAGGAGCAAACTGATGAAGGGAAAAATCACGGTGATTGGATTGGGCTCTAGTGACGAGAATCATTTATCATTAGGTGTCTATCGTTTGCTAAAGGAAACTAACCATTTGTATCTTAGGACAAAAGAACATCCTTTAACTTCTTTTTTAGAAAAAGAAGGAATTGTATTTAAGACATTTGATTCGTTATATGATAATAATACGGAATATGAAAAAGTATACCAGGAAATTGCTGCGCAGTTATTAGAAGCTGCGAATGCTGGGGAAATAGTTATCTATGGAGTTCCAGGGCATCCAATGGTAGCTGAAAAAAGCGTTCAATATCTATTAGATCAAGGAGAACAGCAAGGGATTGAGGTAGAAATTGTTGGTGGGGAAAGCTTCCTAGACACTATTTTTTCCAGTTTAAAAATAGACCCAATTGATGGTTTTATTTTTATTAATGGAGAGGTTTTAATTAAAAAGGACTTAGATCCCAACAAGAATATTGTAATTGGTCAAGTTTATGACCAATGGGTAGCCTCTGATGTTAAATTGACATTGATGGAAATTTATCCAGATGAAGCTCCTGTATATATTGCTGCTAATCTTGGGATTAAAGGTAAAGAGGTTATTAAAGAAATTCCTTTGTATCAATTAGATTATGATCCAAATGATTTTCATCACTTAAGTTCTGTTTATGTTCCACCATTTGTAAGCACGGAAGCTACCCATGGCCTTTTCGATACACTAGAGGACATCGTTAGAATACTTCGAAGTCCAGATGGCTGTCCTTGGGATCGTAAGCAAACACACCAGTCAATTAGACAAAATTTAATTGAGGAAACCTATGAACTTGTGGAAACTATTGATAGTCAAGACATGGAACATATGGTAGAAGAATTAGGGGATGTATTATTACAGATTATGCTTCATTCGCAAATTGCTACTGAGGAAGGTTATTTTACAATAAATGATGTTATTAAACAACTTAATAATAAATTGGTACGGCGACATCCTCATGTTTTTGGAGAAGAAAAGGCAGAAAAAGCAGAGGATGCTTACCAGCATTGGCAGCAAATAAAACAACAAGAAAAGGCAGAAAAAGGAATTATAGAAGGTTCGCATCTTGATGGAATTCCAGTCGACTTACCGGCGGTTTTAAAAGCATTCAAATTGCAAAAAAAAGCAGCAAGGGTAGGCTTTGACTGGGATAAAATTGAAAGTGTCTATGATAAAATTCAAGAAGAAATTACCGAACTAAAAGTTGCTACAGAAGACCAACAAATAGCGGAGCTAGGGGATTTATTATTTGCTGTTATTAATCTAGCTCGTTTTCTAGATGCTGATCCTGAACAAGCGTTAGCATTAACAAATCAGAAATTTATTCAACGATTTCAATATATTGAAAGAAAATTAAAGGAAAACAAGGTGGAAATCTCAGAGGCTTCATTAGAAGAAATGGAAAGATATTGGAATGAAGCAAAGAGTGTTGAGGGGGAGATGTTATGAGACTAGACAAATTTTTAAAGGTATCAAGGCTAATCAAAAGAAGAACATTAGCAAAAGAAATATCTGATCAAGGAAGAATTGCTATAAATGGTCAAACTGCCAAAGCAAGTAGTACTGTAAAGGTTGGGGACCAGCTTGAGGTAAGATTCGGTAATAAAATCGTGTTGGTCCAAGTAGAAAAGCTTGAAGAAAATGCGAAAAAAGAAAATGCGGTTAATATGTATACGATATTAAGGGAAACAAGGGTAGATCAAACTGAATAGCATTTAATTAAAAGCTGATAAGGTTCTATTTATAATAGGGCCTTTTATTTTTTTGTTCTAAACTAAGTTGCCAAGCCATATGATGTAGCATAAAAGGAGGGGAATCGAATGGATGAAAAAATGAGAAAAAATGGGCGCAAGCATGAGATTATATTATTAGACCGAGAGCATATGCAAGTAACAGGTGTTAGTGATGTAGAGAGCTTTGATAGTGAAGAGTTTTTGTTAAATACAGAAGCAGGATATTTGAATATCCATGGACAAAACCTTCATATTCGTACACTAGATTTAGAACAGGGAAAAGTGATAATAGAAGGTTTTGTCTTTGATATCGTGTATTTAAATGAAGGATATTCCTCGGAGAAAGCAAAAGGATTCTTTGGCAGATTATTCAAGTGACATTACAAACTCAATTTTTAACACTTATGCTAATGATAGGTAGTGGGTTAATCGTTGGTTTTTTCTTTGATGGATATCGTGTATTAAAAGGAAGATTAGATTTTCCAGCGTGGATTGTATTTTTCTTTGACATAATTTATGGAACGTTTTCAGGGATTTTTATCTTTTTATTATTGGTTTGGATTAATTATGGACAACTTAGGTTTACTATTTATTTGTTTTTTTTGCTTGGATTATGGTTTTACTATTTAATTTTAAGTTCGTTATTAATCAAATTTTGGCTGATCTTATATGAACTTATCTATCAAGTGATTATAATCTTTTTTCACCTTCTTCATGTCTTGGTTATTAAACCAATCATCTATATTTATAAATTTAGTATCTGGATACTAACAACAGCTGAAACAGTAATTAAAGGTTTTCTCCAATTACTCAAAAGCATTTTATGGCCAGTTGGTCGTTTTTTCTTTTCACCTGTTAAGCTACAAACTAATAAGATAAAAAGTAGATTAAAGAAAAAAGAAGGGTTTTTGTCACGGTTAACGAATTTATTTAAAAGGTAAAAAAACCGTGTAGTAGGAGGAACCTTTCGTGATGAAGGGGAAAGAAAAAGCGAATTTAAAAAGCAAGCGAAGAATGAGATTAATCACATTAGTATTGGTTCTTATCACAGTATGGACCGGTTATACAAGTTATCATCAATGGCAAAACATAAAGATCAAAAGAGAAAAACTAAACACGCTAGAAGCAAGTCATCAAGAACAAAAGGGTCTCAAAATGGAGTTAGAGAAGAAGATTTTGTTATTACAAGATGATGATTTTATTGCTGACCTAGCAAGGAAGTTATATTTTTTCTCGAAACCAGGGGAGGTAATATTTATCACTCCAGATAATTAAGTAGATATATTGACATTGTTGAAACCCTTCATGTATAATTCATTTAGTTTATTTCTTATTTTTTTAAGGAGGATTTTTTTATTCATGTCAATTGAAATAGGCAGCAAGGTTGAAGGGAAGGTTACAGGTATCACTCACTTTGGAGCATTTGTTGAGTTACCAAGTGGTGAAACAGGGTTAGTCCATATCTCTGAAATTGCAGACAGTTATGTAAAAGACGTTAATCAATTTTTAAAAGTTAATGATGTTGTAACTGTAAAGGTAATTAATGTGGAAAAAGACGGTAAAATAGGCCTTTCTATGAAAAAGGCTAAAGAAACCGAACAAGCTCCTAAACCGGTCAGAAGCGAGAGACCAGCTAGACAGCCTAAGTTTCAACGCCAACCAGCAGAAAGTTTTGATGATAAGGTAAGTAAGTTTCTAAAAGATAGTGAGGAACGCTTAACTACGTTGAAAAAGAAAGTTGATGCAAAAAGAGGTGGACGTGGCTCCCGCCGTGGCTAATAAATAAACAAAGCACCGTTTTGGTGCTTTTTCTGTTTATTAAATAAAACGTTTGACAAACGTAGTATTATTATTATATAATTATTTTTGTCACTGACGCGGGGTGGAGCAGTTGGTAGCTCGTCGGGCTCATAACCCGAAGGTCACAGGTTCAAGTCCTGTCCCCGCAACCAAAACATTCTTTAAAAAAATAATTGACATTATAATATTATAGAGATTATAATATAAATGTTGTTCTAAAAAATCTTGTTTGGCGGTGTAGCTCAGCTGGCTAGAGC
>DJVJ01000014.1 GCA_002441135.1 Caryophanales bacterium UBA6259
GTAATGCGGATGAAGGAGATCCTGGCGCATTTATGGATCGAAGCATTCTAGAAGGTGATCCTCATGCGGTGATTGAAGGAATGATTGTCGCAGGGTATGCGATTGGTGCAGATGAAGGATATATTTATGTTCGAGCTGAATACCCATTAGCAATTAAACGTTTAAAGCTAGCGATTGCCCAAGCAGAGGAGCAAGGTTTTTTAGGTGATAACATTCTTAATTCGGGATTCTCTTTTCATTTACATATTAAAGCTGGAGCAGGTGCTTTTGTCTGTGGGGAAGAAACGGCATTAATTCATTCCATTGAGGGTAAAAGAGGAATGCCAAGAGTAAAGCCACCGTTTCCAGCAGCAAGAGGATTATGGGAAGTGCCGACCAGTATCAACAATGTAGAGACATTTGCCAATGTGCCTCTCATCTTTACAAAAGGTGCTGATTGGTATGCATCAATCGGAACAGAAAAAAGTAAAGGGACCAAGGTCTTTTCTTTAACTGGGAAAATTGCAAAGACTGGCTTAGCAGAAGTACCAATGGGAACCACCTTGAGAAATATCATTTTTGATATTGGTGGTGGAATTCAGGATAACAAGCATTTTAAGGCAGTTCAAATTGGAGGACCTTCAGGGGGCTGCTTGCCAGAAGAAATGCTAGATCTTCAAGTGGATTATGATTCATTGACCAGTGTTGGTGCAATGATGGGATCTGGCGGTTTAGTGGTGATGGATGAGCATACCTGTATGGTGGATGTAGCAAGGTTTTTCCTTACCTTTTCCCAAAGTGAGTCTTGTGGAAAATGTACTCCATGTCGGGAAGGAACAACAAGAATGCTTGAGATTTTGACCAGAATTACGGAGGGTAAAGGGAAAATTGAGGATATTGCCACACTAGAGAAATTATCGGTGACCATGAAATCCACCTCTCTTTGTGGTTTAGGGCAGACGGCCTCCAATCCTGTTTTATCCACACTAAAGTATTTTCGTGAGGAATATCTTGCCCATATAGAAAATAAGCAATGCCCTGCAGGGGTGTGCACGAACTTAATCAGTTATCAAATTGACGCAGAAAAATGTATCGGCTGTACGGCTTGTGCAAGGGTTTGTCCTTCAGATGCGATTACTGGAAAAGTAAAAGAGATACACTGGATTGATCCGGATTTATGTATCAAATGCGGTTCTTGCTATGATGCTTGCAAATTTGATGCGGTATTAAAGATATAAAAGAAATGGATTGATTCAATAAGGAGGAGGAAAAAGGTGTCAGAAATACATGAACAACAACCTATCACATTAACAATTGATGGAAAACAAGTAACTGTCCCAAAGGGTGTAACCGTTAAACAAGCCTGTGAATTTAATAATATTGCGATTCCTGCATTATGCTATGATCCCGAATTAACAAGTCTTGGATCTTGTAGATTATGTGTGGTAGAGGTCAATGGATTTAAAAATCTACCTGCCTCTTGTGTTACAACGGCAACAGAAGGAATGGTTATTCAGACTCAATCACAGGCTGTGGTTGAATCTAGGAAAATGATGCTAGAGCTATTACTAGCAGATCACCCCATGGATTGTCTAACCTGTCATAAAAATGGAAGCTGCTTATTACAGGATTATGCCTATCAATATCAGGTAAAAGGGGAATTATTCGCTGGAAATAAGCATCGTTATCCGATTGAGGATGATAACCCATTTATTTTAAGGGATTTAAATAAATGCATCGATTGTGGTAAATGTGTTAGGGTATGCTCGGAAGTACAAGGTCGACACGTGCTTGATTATGCATATCGAGGCTATGAGATGAAAATCTCAACAGCAATGGATTATACCTTAGCTAATTCTGATTGTGTATTCTGTGGTAGCTGTGTAGCCGTCTGCCCAACAGGTGCACTTGTAGAAAAAAATATGGTTGGCAAAGGAAGAAGCTTTGAAGTAGAAAAGGTGAAAACCACTTGTCCTTTTTGTGGAGTTGGATGTAATTTTGATTTAAATGTGAAGGATGGTAGAGTGATTGGAGTTACCTCTAATCCAGATAGTGTTGTCAATGGTAGACATTTATGTGTAAAGGGTCGATTTGGAACGGATTACATTTATTCACCAGAAAGAATTACTACTCCACTAATTAAAAAAGATGGAGAATTTGTAGAAGCAACGTGGGATGAAGCACTAGATTTAGTTGCTAATCGTCTTCTTGCTATTAAAAAGGAGTCAGGCAATGATTCTATCGGTGTTTTAAGCTCAGCTCGTTGTACTAATGAAGAGAATTATCTCATGCAAAAATGGGTAAGGGCGGTGATTGGCACAAACAATGTAGATCACTGTGCCCGTACTTGACACGCTCCTACTGTAGCCGGTCTGGCTACTTCATTTGGTAGTGGTGCGATGACAAACTCCTTCGAGGATTTAGAAAATACAAAGCTGATCTTTTTAATTGGCTCTAATCCAACAGAAGCCCATCCTATTTTAGGGGTTAAAATGAAAAAAGCAATACGAAATGGTGCCAAGTTAATTGTGATAGACCCAAGAAAAACAGAAATGGCCGAAATTGCTGACTTATGGCTTCCTATCCAGCCAGGAACCGATATTGCACTGCTTAATGGGTTGATGCACGTCATTTTGAATGAGGATATTTATGACCATGCTTTTGTCGGAGAGAGAACAGAAAATATCCAAGAATTAAAGGAGACAGTGGAAAAATATACCCCAGAATTGGTTGCTGAAATGACTGGAATAGAAGTAGAGTTGATTTATCAGGCAGCCAGATTATATGCACAAACAAGGGATGCTTCCATTTGTTACACTCTTGGAATTACGGAGCATGTAGTTGGTACAATGAATGTAATGAGTATTGCCAATCTAGCCATGCTGACTGGCCATCTTGGTAGAGAAAATGTGGGGGTTAACCCTTTAAGAGGTCAAAACAATGTACAGGGCGCCTGTGATATGGGGGCATTACCTGATGTCTTTCCGGGTTATCAGAAGGTGTTTAAGGAAGAAGCAAGAAAGAGATTGGAGACTACTTGGAATGTATCATTATCAGATCGAGTGGGATTAACGATTCCTGAAATGATGGATAGTGCGATAGCAGGAAATTTAAAAGCGATGATGATCATGGGAGAAGATCCTGTTCTTACAGACCCAGATGCAAATCATGTTCATAAGGCATTGGAAAGCTTAGACTTTTTGGTGGTACAGGATTTATTTATCAATGAAACGGCAAAGCTTGCCGATGTATTCTTACCAGCAGCTAGCTTTGCTGAAAAGGATGGTACCTTTACTAATTCCGAAAGAAGAGTTCAAAGGGTAAGAAAAGCAATAGAACCGTTAGGTAATGCTAAAACGGATTGGACGATTATCACAGAACTTTCTAGACGGATGGGTTATCCAATGAAATATCAAAACGTTGAAGAAGTATTTAATGAGATGACAACCGTAAATCCGATTTATGCTGGAATGGATTATCAGCGTATTGACAAGAAAGGGCTTCAATGGCCTGTACCAACAAAAGAGCATTCTGGTACTAGAGTTTTACATGTAGGACAATTTACAAAAGGGAAAGGTACCTTTAAAGGAATTGAGCATCTTCCACCAGCAGAGGTTCCTGATAAGGAGTATCCATATTTATTATCCACTGGTCGCAGAATTTACCATTATAATATTACAACTCAGTATTCCCCTACATTAAAGGAATACCAACCAGAAGAACTTGCAATGGTTAATCCAGAGGATGCAAGCCATTTACAGCTTAAAGATGGGGATAAAATTAAAGTAGCTTCTCGTCGAGGAGAAATAATTGTCGCAACGGAGATTACAGATCGAGTTCCAAAGGGAATGGTTTGGATGGCTTTTCATCATAAAGAATCCCCAACCAATGTATTGACCAATGGTGCATATGATCCTGTCAGTCAAACAGGGGAATATAAGGTTGCAGCAGTAAAGGTAGAAAAGTATAATTAAATTTATAAGTGTAAGGTATTCATTATCTGTATAAAATGAGACTGAATCATAATGACCAATTCTAATGGTTGATTCAGTCTTTTTATTTATGTAATTTATATTTTTCGGGGTAATTATCATTTGAACTATTCTTGTCTTATTAAGTGTTGTTAATTTTCTGAAAATTAATTATGATGATATAAAATAACCTAAATTTCACAGGGAGGTTGATTTACTTATGGTCGAGAACAAATTTCGTGCATTTGTTGTTGAGAAAAAAGAAGAGGAGTTTTCTGCTGAAATAAAAGAATGGTATTTAGAGGATTTACCACAAGGGGAAGTAGTCATTAAAGTGGAATATTCGAGTATCAATTACAAGGATGGACTTGCTTCCATTCCTAATGGGAAGATTGTACAATCCTATCCTTTTATTCCTGGAATCGATCTAGCGGGAATAGTAATTACTTCGGAAGATGCTCGTTATCAAGCAGGAGATTCAGTAATAATCACTGGATATGATTTAGGTGTAACACATTTTGGCGGATTTAGTGAATATGCAAGAGTACCAGCAGACTGGATAGTACCTTTGCCTGACGGACTAAGTTTGAAGGAAGCAATGACTATTGGAACCGCTGGCTTTACTGCAGCTTTAGCCATCCAAAGATTAGAGGAAAATGGAGTTAAGCCAGAAAATGGCCCAGTTTTAGTGACAGGAGCTAGTGGTGGAGTCGGAAGTATGGCAATTGCTATGCTTCAGCAGATTGGCTATGAGGTTGTGGCGAGCACCGGAAAAGAAGAAGAACACGATTATTTACGTCGCTTAGGAGCAAAAGAGATTCTGTCTCGTGAACAGGTTTCCCCTGAAAAAATACGTGCAATAGATAAGCAACAATGGGCAGGAGCAATTGATTCTGTTGGAGGTAATACATTGGCATATGTGTTAAGTACGGCGAAATATGGTGCCTCTGTTGCTGCCTGTGGTTTAACTGGGGGAGTAAATCTACCAACAAGTGTGTTTCCCTTTATCCTAAGAGGTGTTAATTTGTTGGGAATCGACTCTGTATATTGTCCTTCAGAGGTTCGTTTGCCACTTTGGAAACGAATTGCTACAGAGTTAAAGCCTAATTTACTTCATGAAATTGCTACGGAGATTCCTTTAGAAGAGCTTCCGCAAACACTGAATGCAATATTAAAGGGGAAGGTTCGCGGACGTACCGTAGTGAAAATAAGTAATTAATTTTCCGTTTTTATTGATTTCTATTATCAATGTGAAGTAAAATTAACTTTATTATTATTCAATCTAATTTCCTATTTAAATACATACAAACTATGCAGAAATATATGTAGTACAAAATGAATTGGAGTGAAAAAAATGCGTGTTTTATCAGGTATTCAATCCTCAGGAAAACTTCACATTGGTAATTATTTTGGCATGATTAAGCCAATGGTTGACCATCAGGAAAACAGTGATTTATTTGCATTTATTGCAAATTACCATGCATTAACCTCTGTTTTTGATGCAGAAAAACTAAGAGAACAAACCCTAAATGCTGCAATTGACTTTCTTGCATTAGGAATCGACCCGCAAAAATCTACCTTCTGGGTACAATCGGATGTTCCAGAGGTTACTGAGTTAACATGGTTACTATCAAATACGACTGGAATGGGATTGCTAGAAAGAGCCCATTCTTATAAGGATAAAGTAGCGAAAGGCATTGTGGCTAACCTTGGATTATTTTCTTATCCAGTGCTTATGGCTGCAGATATTTTAGCATTTGGTTCAGAAAAGGTGCCTGTCGGTAAAGACCAAAAACAACATATTGAAATTGCACGTGATATTGCGATTCGCTTTAACACAACCTATGGTGAAACCTTTGTTTTACCAGAGGAAGAAATTGATGAAAATGTTGCAACCATCCCTGGACTTGATGGCCTAAAGATGTCTAAGTCCTATGGTAATACCATTGAAATCTTTACAACAGAGCAAGAACTAAGAAAAAAAGTAATGTCCATTAAAACGGACACTACACCAGTTGACGAGCCAAAGCCTATCGAAGGTAATGCATTATTTGACCTTTACTCTATTTTCTTGGATCAAAAGGGTAAAGAAGAATTAAAGGAGCGCTTCATTACACCAGGCTTAAAATATGGCGAAGTTAAAAAAGAGCTTGCCGATGTAATCTGGGAGTATTTTGCACCATATCGTGAACGTCGCCAAATGTTTGAAAACGATAAAGGCCAAGTCTTAAGCATTTTAAAAGATGGAGCAGCAAAAGCAAAAGGAACTGCGTCTCAGTATCTAGAGCTTGCAAGAAAAAATGCTGGCTTAAATTATTGGGACTAAGACACTGGCACGGGAAGCCACGGGGACGTTTTGTTTGCCACCTAATTAATCAACAATAATAAACAAGTTTAGAATAGCAGGGGAGAAAACCTGCTATTTTTTTTTTTTTTTTTTTTTTTCTGGGAAGTCCCATTGTTTACATCTTCTTTTTTAGTTTTATACATTATCAAGAAGTATACGGATAGAAGAAAGAAATAGTTATCCATGCTTTTTATATAACCACTTCATTATAATACTCACTATCAAGGAAATAACCGTATAAACAATTACCCAAAAAAAGAAAGTTTTATTATAGTTCGTAAACATATACAACAAGAATATTAGAAATATTACCAGAGGCATTACAATCCATCTTTTAAAATATATATAACCAATAATAGAAGTAATTAGAGCAAGTAACGGGAATAGGAAAATGATAGAGACAACTTCAAATCCTGACATTAGTTCACCCTCCTTTACTCCATTATCCATTGTAAAGAGTAAAGTGCTGGATACTTTTCAATTTTTTTTGTTTCTAATTCCATAATATAATTTTGACCAATATGATAATCTTTATCAAACATCCCTTCAATAAGAGTACCAAAGGGAGTTAGATGTTCAGATGAATGATAAATAATAAATTTTCCATCAGGAGAAAAACCAATAGGAGTGTGTCCTGAATTGAATTTTGAATCATAAAAACCAATGAATTTTTTGAGCAGTTCTTCTTTTCCGTTTTTCATTAAATAAAGAGAACCCTGCCTGTTGATGATCTCCATATTTTTATATCTTGTGCCTACATAATAGTTTAAAAAATCTTTCCATTCTCCATCGAAAATCTGAATAAATGTTGGATTTTTCCTTTTTGTATCAATCGAGAATAAACTCCATTTTCCATCTTTCATTGCTATAAAGTAAATTGAATTTATATCTTTATCATAATAAAATTCACCAATATTGTTATTTTCCTCCCCTGAATGAGCATAGATCAATTTTTCATTTGTTAAATTTGCATTCGAAGTAAAAAGTTGAAGCACTCCATCTATTCTTTTAGTGTAATAGATTTTTCCTGGCAAATCGGAAACCACGTCAGATTCCCATGTTTGATAGATATGAATCGAATAAATAATAGCAACTATAAATAGTAATCCTAAAGCAATCTTTCTTTTCAAAGTACCCCTCCTCCATATTTGTAAAAATGTTACTTTCGTAAGCGAACAAAAAGGATGATATTGATAAAACTTATAACAACAAAAGCCGCACCATAATAAGCAACACCTAACCCTTGAGCAAGCCCATCTGTTGCTGTATGAAACCACCAATAACTTCCAATAGTAATCACAACAGCATTTGTTAAAATGGCACCAAGAATTGCCCATCTTAATTTCTGAGTTCTTTTTGCACCTATGTAGCCAGCAAACATAGAGAGTAAAAGGGCAATAACCATAAAACCGAAAAATCCATAGATCATCTCTCAACCTCCATTTATAATTGATTAAAATAATTCATGGCTTCCTCTTTATCAAACGAACTAAAATAGCGGTAATCCTCTTCATCTAGGATGCGATAATGATTACTAATCAGATTTTGTTGTAGACGGTATTTCTCTTTTTTTGCAATTTCCTTCCACCAAACCTTTCCTCCTAAGGTTTTCTCCTTTGGACTTTTAATGGTTTCGTGAGCAATTACTTCAAGCACCTCCAAAGGATCACTTCCTAAACTTGCTTGTAAAATCTCGCTATGACGAAATAAGGCGCATAATGTGACCACAGTTGACCAACCCGCCTCCGTTCTTCCTTTTTCAATTTGAACCAATGTTTTCTTTGACATACCAAGCACGTCGGCCATTCTGTCTTGAGAGTAGTTAGCTTCTGTTCGCACTAATTTTATTTTATTAGTTAGGGCTTTAACGATTTGATTTTTGTCCATAATCAGCGACTCCTACGATTGTATATTTATATTTATAGTGTAAAATTACACTATTAAAACCGAATCGTCAACCATTTTTTGGATTTTTTTTAGAGAACTGAGATTCTAGATTAATAGTTATTAATGAATTTACAGGAAAATAATGTTAAAATAGATTATATTAAAAAGTGGTAATGGGGGCTATGAAAATGAGGATAATACTAGAATTATCACGAATCGTTTTTATATTTGTGTTGCTTGGGGGAATTCTTTTTTCAATTGTAGATTATGTTTATACAGAGCTAGGGGTCTTTACGGATCGTTATGGTTGGATGTCAATTCCTGCTATTTTTATTTTACTTTTTGTCCTATATAGGAATAAATTACAATTTAGTGGATGGTACGCTGGAAAAGGGAGAGAACAACTTTCGAAAACGGCATCTAAATTAATGATCTCTATTTCAATCGTATTACTGATTTTACCACTGATTTTAAGTGAGTTTTTCGTCTTATCATGAATAAAATCGTAATCATTGGCTCTGGTGGGGCAGGAAAGTCTACATTAGCAAGAAAATTAGGTGAAAAATTGAATATCCAAGTATATCATCTTGACGCACTATTCTGGAAACCAAATTGGGTAAGTGTTCCAAGGGAAGAACAAATAAAAGTTCAAAATGAGTTAGTAAAAAAAGAAAAATGGATTATAGATGGGAATTATAATGCAACAATGGAAATAAGACTTAGTGCGGCTGATACCATAATATTTCTGGATATTCCTAGAAATATATGTCTTTTTCGTGCAGTTAAAAGAACATTTCAATATCGAGATAGAAAAAGACCAGATATGGGAGAAGGCTGCAATGAAAAATTCTCCTTTGAATTTTATAAATGGATATGGGAATACCCAATCAAAAGAAGACCAAAAGTTTTAGAGAAACTTAACGAGCTTTCAAAAGATAAAAAAATTATCATCTTAAGGTCAAATAAAGAAATTGAACGGTTTTTAGAAAAATTGTAAGTAGCAGAGCAGGCAATCGGTCATTTTGTGAGCAATGCATATTAATATCTTAAAGAGAGCATTTTTTCAAGAAGGAGAAATGCTTTTTTTGTTGAAGTAAAAATTAATATAGTTAATTTAAATTAATGGATTCTATCGGAGGGTAAAATGACTACAATATATTTAACTAGACACGGACAAACAGAATGGAATGTTGAAGGTAGAATGCAAGGAAGTTTGGATTCACCCTTAACAGCAGTTGGAAAAGAACATGCGAGACTACTTGGAGAGAGATTAGCCGATATTAAAATCGATTATTTTTATAGTAGCCCGAGTGAAAGAGCATATCATACCGCCCAACTTATTAGAGGAAATCGAGATTTGGAAATTCTAACAGATGAAAGACTTAAAGAGATTAATATGGGGGACTGGGAAGGAAAATTAGCCGACGAGATTGAAAAAGAAGATCCAGAGCTTTTCCATTCCTTTTGGTATAATCCACAATTATATATTTCCAAAACAGGGGAATCATTTCGTGAAGTTAAAGCAAGAGTAATCCCATTTCTTGAGGAAATTATCACTAAACATCCAAATGATCATCTGATGATTGTTACCCATACCGTTGTTTTAAAAACGCTAATGGCCTATTTTGATGAAAGACCGATAGACAAGCTATGGGATCCTCCATTTATGCATCCAACAAGTTTAAGTAAGGTAATAGTGGAGAATGGAAAGGATTATCATATTTTACTACATGCAGACACTTCTCATTTTAAAGAGAAGGAACAGTTATAGGAGGAAAGTAGATGACTAAACAAATTAATAGGAAACTAATTCTTGAAAAATTAATCGATGCCTTAAAACCACTAGATTATGTGTATGCGCTTTGGGAGGGAGGAGCTGCTGCATTTAATCGGGTAGATGATTGGTCAGATATCGATCTTCAGGTGAATGTAGAGGATGATAAGGTAGAAGTGGTATTTGAACTTGTAGAAGAGGTATTACAACAGTTATCTCCAATTCAACGCAAACTAGAAATGCCACAACCAGCATGGCATGGCCATTATCAAACCTTTTACAAGCTAGAAGATACTAGTGAATTTCTAGTGATAGATTTTGTGGTAATGAAGCACAGCAATCCTAATAAGTTTTTAGAAAAAGAAATTCACGGAAATGCGATCTTTCATTTTCAAAAGATAGATATGACACCTTTTATGAAGCTAGACCATGAGCAATTTAAGCAAAAGCTAGACCAAAGATTAATAGAATTAAATCAGCGTTTTCAAATGTTTCAGTTTTTAGTTCCAAAGGAGTTTTATAGGAATAATTATATCGAGGCCCTAGAATTCTATTACCGTATGTCCCTTGATCCATTAGTTGAATTATTACGGATTAAATACAAACCATATCATTATAACTTCCGAACAAGGTATGTCTATTACGATCTGCCTGAAGAGATTGTTGAAAAATTAGAGGATCTATATTTTATACCGAATAAAAAGGAAATATTAGACAAACACCAAGAAGTAATTGACTGGTTTAACCAATTAATGCAAGAAGATTTCTAAGGAAAGAGTGGATAACCCGTGAAATATTTCATTATTACTGGGACATCAAAGGGACTAGGAGAAGCAATTGCAGAACAGCTTATCCATCCAAATCATCATCTTTTTTGTATTTCTAGAACAATAAACACGAAGCTTATAACAAAGGCGAAAACTATGGATGGCAAACTAAATTACTTTGAATTTGATCTTAACAATGTTCAGCAGATTGGTGAGCTAATGAAGGAGATTTTTCATCAGATTGATTTAAATGAAGCTGAAGCGATTTATTTAATTAACAATGCAGGAATAGTCACTCCAATTAAGCCAATTGATAAGGCGGATCATGAAGAAGTTATTGCAAATATTCAAGTAAACTTAATTGCACCAATGCTTCTTACCTCCTCCTTTATACAGTTAACCGAGTCCTTTTCACAGGAAAAGAGAATCTATAATATTTCGTCAGGTGCAGGTAAAAAGCCTTATTATGGCTGGTCCGCATATAGCAGTGCAAAAGCAGGCATCGATATGTTTACACAATGTGTAGGAATCGAGCAAGAGGAGCGTCACTCCACTGTTAAAATTATTTCTGTAGCACCAGGAGTGGTAGAAACCAATATGCAGGAAGCCATTCGATCAACAGATATTGAAGATTTTATTTACAAGGAACGATTTGTTCAAATGAAAGAGCAGGGGACTCTTCAAACCCCAGAAGCAGCAGCTAAAAAGTTGGTTCATATTTTCTTACATGAAGAACTGCAAAATGGACAGGTAATAGATATTAGGGATTTTTCATTTGAAAATTAATTGTTTACAAATGTTGAGGTGGATTCATGAATGAATCAAAATCATAATCAAAACAACAAGGTTAGAAAAGTAGAGGTTATTCCTTACCAAGAGGACTGGAAAGAAAAGTTTGAAAATGAAGCTGAGCTTATTAAGATGATTTTAAAAAGTGAGATTATTGATATTTATCATATTGGTAGTACATCAATTCCAAATATGAGTGCCAAACCAATTATTGATATCATGGTTAGTGTTCATTCGATTGATGATATCGATCAATTTAATCAACAATTTCGAGAAAGTGGATATATTCCAATGGGTGAGCATGGGATTCCTTTACGTCGGTTTTTCTATAAAGAGGAAAACGGGATACGAGTTGCTCATATTCATATTTTTGATCAAAAAAGTGCAGATATTGAAAGACACCTTAACTTTAGAGACTATATGATAACCCATCCTATTGAAGCACTACAATATAGTCAATTAAAAGAAACGCTTGCAAAAAAGTACCCAACAGATATGGAGAGTTATATCCAAGGAAAACATGATTTTATTCAAGAGATGGATAGAAAAGCAGCAGAGTGGAAAAAGGCAGTAGAGCGGTAGTTGTTCTACTGCCTTTATATTATTACCGCATTACTTTAGTAATAGATTATGGAATATTTATGAAAATTTAGCGGTAAGTCTATTAATTAAGCTTAAATTGTATTTATAATAGTATTGTTTTTGAATCGGTAAAAAGGGGAGAAAGATATTGTCATTGAAATTAGAACAGGTAACCAAACGCTTCGGAGAGACGTTAGCCGTTAATCATTTAAATTTAGAGATTCAAGAAAAACAAATTTTTGGCCTATTAGGGGCTAATGGTGCTGGAAAAACGACAACCATCCGAATGATTCTAGGTTTACTCAGTCCAACCTCAGGTAACATTAGCTGGAATGGGCAAAAAATAACGGATCAGGATAGTCGATTAATTGGATATCTACCTGAGGAACGAGGCTTATATACGAAGCTTTCTGTAAAAGAGCAAATGATTTATTTGGGTCGATTAAGAGGAATGAAAAAAGAAGAGGTTTTAGAGCAATTAGATTATTGGTTAGAACGCTTTTTTATCACGGATTATAAAGGGAAAAATGTAGAGGACCTTTCCAAGGGCAATCAGCAAAAAATTCAATTCATTGCTGCTGTTCTTCATCAACCAAAAATACTATTTCTTGATGAACCCTTTAGTGGGTTGGATCCAGTCAATGCAGAGTTGTTAAAGGCTGCAGTAAATGATCTTGCTAAACAAGGAACGACAATTGTTTTTTCTAGCCATCGGATGGAGCATGTGGAGGAATTATGTGAGAATATCTGCATTCTTCAAAAAGGTGCTCCTGTTGTCCTTGGTAATCTTAGTGAAATTAAACGTTCCTTTGGAAAGAAAAATCTTGTAATTAACATTGATCAGGAGCTTGAATTGGGCAGTATTTCAGGCGTGCTAAAGGTGAAGAAGACAGCACAAGGATATGTGCTACAAGTGAAAGATGAAGCTGTTTCTCAACATATCTTACAGAATATCGTAAGTAAAGGTTTTATTTCTAGATTTAGTTTAGAAGAACCATCCTTAAATGATATTTTCATAGAGAAAGTTGGTGCTGCATATGAATAAGTTTTTTATCGTTTTAAGCCATACTTTTTTAACCAATGTACGTACAAAAAGCTTTAAATTAACCACGATTCTTACGGCAATCTTTATCCTTGTGGCATTTAATCTACCAACGATTTTAAGTAATTTTGATAGTGACGATACTACTCGAATTGGCTTTATCGATCAAACAAAGGCGGTCTATCCATTATATCAAGAGCAAATGAGTATGGCCGATCAAAATATGGAAATAATTGAATTGAAAGACGAAGAAGAAGCAAAGCAAGAACTAACACAGGGAAAGATAAAAGGATATCTGATCATTAATGAAGTTCAGGAAGGAAAAATAAACGCAACTTATAAATCGTTTACAATCAGTGAATCAGGACTAATTAATAAATTAGAAGCAGGATTAAACCAGGTACAATTTCGGTTGCTTGCGCTTAATATAGGATTATCTGCAGAACAAGCGACTAAGCTCTTTCAATCCGTTACTTTAGATCGTATACCACTAGATGAACAAGCAAAAAGCGAAGAAGAGATGATTCAATCTACAGCATTAGTTTATTTATTATTGTTTGCCATGTATTTTTCTGTATTGATGTATGGAAATATGGTGGCAACAGAAGTAGCTAAAGAAAAAAGCACTCGAATTATGGAAATTCTCATTTCTAGTGTAAATCCCGTAACACAAATGTTTGGGAAAATTATTGGGATCGCATTACTAGGACTGTTCCAAGCGGGAATATTTGTTATTATTGGCTACATCTCTATGCAATTTGGGGAAAAGAGTGTGGAATTGGGTGGGATGATGTTAGATTTCTCGAATATCCCTGCTGGTACGATTGTTTATGCGATTGTTTTCTTTCTTTTAGGCTATCTATTATTTGCAACGCTTTCTGCAATGCTAGGTTCCTTAGTCAATAAAATAGAAGAATTAAACCAAATGGTAACACCATTAAATTTCATTATCATTATTGCGTTTATGTTAGCGATGTTCGGTTTAGGTAATCCAAAATCCATAATTATAATTATTGCTTCCTATATTCCAGTCTTTACACCAATGATTATGTTTTTAAGAGTTGGTTTAGACTATCCCGCAATGTGGGAGATTGTTCTTTCCATTGCCATTTTAATTATAACCATCATTGGGTTAGCATTTTTAGCAGCAAAGGTTTATCGGGGAGGAGTTCTCATGTATGGCAAAGGGGCATCTTTAAAGGATATTAAAAAAGCGTTAACCTTTCACAAAAATTAACACTATTTGCTAAGAGAAGAAAGGAATCACCAGAATGATTGAAGTAAGTTTAATAGGAACAGGAGGAACAGTGCCACTTCCTCATCGTTGGCTCACTTCCTTACTCGTTAAATATAAACGAAAAAGCGTCTTAATTGATTGTGGAGAAGGAACTCAAATTAGCTTAAAGCGATTAGGCTGGAAACCCAAATCTGTAGATATGCTTTTACTTACTCATTATCACGGTGACCATGTTGCTGGGTTACCTGGGATTCTTTTTTCGATTGCCAATGCACAAAGGGAAGAGCCTTTGATAATAATGGGCCCACCAGGCTTAAAGGAAATTATTGAAGGGCTAACCGTTATTGTGCCTCATCTTCCTTATGAATTAAAGTTGATCAAACTTTCTGATCAGGAAACAACTACCATTGATCTCGCGGATTTTCGAATTAAAGCTCTTCCTGTAGATCACGCAGTTTCTTGTTTAGCGTATTCGATTGAAATCAAAAGAGGAAGAAAGTTTAGTCCCGAAAAAGCCATAGAAAATCAGGTTCCAAAAACAATCTGGGGACTATTGCAAAAAGGGGAAGAAATTACATTAGAAGAGAAACAGTATACTCCTGAAATGGTGCTTGGGGAAGAACGAAAGGGAATAAAAATCGCCTACTGTACAGATACACGTCCAATACCAGAAATTATTGATTTTATAAAAAATGCAGATCTATTTATTGGAGAAGGAATGTATGGGTCAGAAGATGATCTTCAAAAAGCTATTGACCATAAGCATATGTTATTTTCAGAAGCTGCACAGCTTGCTAAGGATGGAGCAGTTGATGAGCTTTGGTTAACTCATTTTAGCCCTTCTTTACAAGAGCCTGAAATCTACATGGAGGAAACACAAAAAATCTTTGAAAATACAAAGCTAGGGGAAGACCATCTGAGAAAAAATATCAAATTTAAAAGAGATTAAAAAATAATCCCCTCTAAAGGGGATTATCCTCTTTTTACAATATTAAAGTTATCCTGAAGTAGTAGCCAATTTTGTGGGAAGGCTAAGCCTAGCTTCCAATAGCTAATCCCTCGCAGCCCTTTTTGCTTGATAAGGTCAAATTTGGCTTGAATGCTTCTGGCATCCTCAAACCAAACCTCGTGAAGCTTACCTGCATCATCTCGATAATTAAAGTATGGCGCTTGTGCCTTATAATCATATTTAATTTCTACACCTTCTCTTCTAGCTAAAGCAATGGCTTGCTGAGGACTTAAAGCTTTCGCTGCCTGCCCTCCATATTGGAATGGTTCAGTCCAATCATAGCCATAAAGATTCTGGCCAAGCATTATTTTATTTGCTGGCATTTCGGTTAAGGCATAGTTGACTACTTGAGTTACAGGGCCAATTGGACTTACTGCTTGTGGAGTACTATAGGTGTAACCCCATTCGTATGTCATTAAGACTACAAAATCAGTTAATGCGCCATGGGTTGCATAATCATGAGCTGTATACCAAGCACCAACCTGTTCAGCACTAGTTTTTGGAGCTAATGCTGTAGATAAAAGAAATCCTTCTGCTTTTAAACGAGTTCTCGCACGGCGTAAAAATTGGTTATAGGCTTCTCGATCCTCTGGTGCAATAAACTCAAAATCAAAATGAATATCCTTAAAACCTAATCTATTAGCAGTACTGACGATATTATTTAAAAAAGTATTGCTAACCTGTTCATTCGTAAATAAAATATGGGCTAATTCTTTACTGAACTGTCCTTCCTCTTGGTTCGTAACGACTAGCATGTTGATAATCCGATTATTCGTAGCAATCGTAGGTAGGTCATCTAATGGTGGTGGTGTTAATGAACCATCGCGATTTGCCCTAAAACTAAATGGTGCTAAATAGGTGAGATATGAAGCTAAGTCTCGAACAGTTTGCTTCTGGGCTTCGGTCACTGTTCCAAATGGTTCGATATAAGCATTTACTTCAATAGAACGTTTTGGGCTAGGCGGTATATATAATCTAAATCCAACCTGCAGTACTGCATTCGTTGAAATAGCATTAATTCTCGCTAGCTCTCTAAAGTCGATTCCATACCTTCTACTTATGGACCATAATGATTCACCGGGTTGAACCCAGTGGAATTGTCCATAGATTGGAACAACGAGAGCTTGCCCAACGACCAGCTGATTTGGTGCATCAAGCTGGTTAGCTTCTATCAATGCTTGAACAGTAGTACCATATGCTTGAGAGATACCATACAATGTTTGTCCTCTTCGTACCACATGAATTTGCAAGTGTATTTCCTCCCTCTAAAATGATCTTTACATCCTATTCCAAAATAGGCAAATAGGTGAAGGTAATTTACACTAGTGTTCTTAAATAGGTTATTTCTTCTTGATGAGTGTATGTTTGAGATTGTGGGGTTTCTAAGATAATTGGTATTTTCTCTAAAAAAGGTAATTCTAAAAACCGTTTTATATTTTTTTCTCCAATATATCCTTTTCCTATATTGGCATGTCGATCACGATAGGAAGCATTGGGATATACCGAATCATTTAAATGAATCGCTTTGATGTGTTTAAAATATTGTAGTTTTTCTCCGTTTTCTAAAAATGCTTGATGATTATCTCCATTCCATAAATCACTCGCAAAGGCATGGCAGGTATCAAAACAATAACCAATCTTTTCTGGATATTTTGTTAGATTTCGAATTTGAACCAGTTCTTCTATTGTCATCCCCATTTTTGTTCCTTGACCAGCTTGATTTTCAATCAGTAAAAGCGAATTTCCGTTCCAATCCTCTAACACTTCATTTAGCAAATACACGATATTTTGATACCCTTTTAAGAGATCTGTTCCTTTATAATTCCCAAAGTGAACCACTAAACCAATGGAACCACAAGCCTCTGTAATCTCTAAGTCATTTTTAATAGAAAGGATGGTCTGTTCTATTATTGTTTGGTCATCAATGGCAAGATTTGTAGGATAAGGAGCATGACTAATTGATAATAAGTTGTGTTCTTTGGAAAATTTGGCACAGTTATCTGTATCCTTTTTATCAAAGGATTTAACGGATAAGCTTCTAGGATTTTTGGGGAAGTATTGAAAAGCTTTGGCTCCAATGGCCAATGCAGTTTTCGCAGCGTTTAAATAGCCTTTGCTAATGCTAACATGACTACCAAAATACATTCTTTTCACCTCATTTATAGCTTTGATATGTTTTAATTATTTATACATTTACAAATAAATCCAAAAGTGATATCATAATGATATAGGAAAGATAGCATCTAATTCATATGAAATCGGAGGAGATAAAATGGGTGAAAAGAAGGCTTGGAGATTAAATGGCTTTGTAGGAATACTACTAATTGCAATATTAATCGCATTTTCGATTATTTTAATTCTTAATGAGAGTTTTGTTTTAGGTGGCCTATTAGTGATTCCACTAACCTTATTAGCGAGCGGGATTACAATGGTTCAACCGAATCAAGCTAACGTAGTGACTTTTTTTGGTACCTATGTAGGAACAATTAGGGAGAGTGGGTTATTCTTAACGATTCCTTTAACCGTAAGACAAAAAATCTCATTAAGAGTTAGGAATTTTAATAGCGCAAAGCTAAAAGTAAATGATGTAGAAGGTAATCCAATTGAGATTGCAGCTGTAGTTGTTTTTAAGGTTGTTGATACGGCAAAGGCAATATTTGATGTTGATCATTATGAACAATTTGTGGAAATACAAAGCGAAACTGCACTAAGGCATGTGGCAACGAAATACCCATATGATAATTTTGAAGACGACAGCATGTCTTTAAGAGGAAATGCAGAAGAAGTTGCAAGCGAGTTATCACTTGAGTTACAAGCAAGACTTCAATTAGCAGGGGTTCAAATTATTGAAGCAAGATTAACACACCTAGCTTATTCTACTGAGATTGCAAGCGCAATGCTTCAAAGACAACAGGCTACCGCCATATTATCTGCAAGACAAAAAATTGTTCAGGGCGCTGTGGGTATGGCACAAATGGCAATTCAACAATTAGAGACTGAGGGAATTGTTGAGTTAGATGATGAGCGTAAGGTACAAATGATTAATAATTTAATGGTTGCAATCGTATCCGACCGTTCTGCTCAGCCTGTGATCAATACAGGAACACTCTATTAAGGATAGTAGAATGACAAAGAAAAAAAGCTTTCCATTAAGAATCGACCCTAAATTGTATGAAGTTTTAGAACGTTGGTCTCAGGATGAATTTAGGAGCGTGAATAGTCATATTGAATTTATTTTAAGAGAGGCTGCCAAAAAAGCGGGGCGTTTGTTAATAAATAGGAATTTGGAAATAGAAAAGATGGATGAGAATATAGTTAAAGATAAAGATAAAGATAAAGAATAAAATACTAGAATACGTTAATAGAATAAAATATATTAAAAAGCCCATTATTTTTTAAATGGGCTTAAAATGATTCTTATGTTAAAATACGTTTAGACAGATCAAATGAGCGAAGAACTTTAAAAATGGGGAGGTGGCTTCTTTGGAAAGATTAGCTTTAGTAAATAAAAAAGCGGATATATTTCTAAAGTATCAACAAACACCAATTGGAGATTTGTTAGAATTCCATAATCTTGGAAAGGAATTTGATTCTTACTCCAGTGCTAAACTCTTAATAGGAATGTGTATGGATCATCGGAAACGGCTGCAGATTCCAGACAACTTTGCTTATATTATTCGTACAGGAGGGGCCAACCTTCGTTATAGCGAATTTAAGGTATCCTATGCGATTGGTGTTGGAGGGATTAAGGCAATAGCCCTGATTGGCCATAATCAATGTGGAATGGTGAACTTGATTTCTCGAAAGGAAGAATTCGTAGAAGGATTAGTCAAGAATGCCGGTTGGTCTGAGAAAATGGCAGAACAGCATTTCTTAAGCTATGCTCCAATGTTTGAAATTGGGAATGAAATTGATTTCTTAGTTAGTGAAGTAAAACGGTTAAGAGAACAATATCCTGAAATACTCATAGCACCTCTATTTTATAAAGTGGAGGATAATCTTTTATATCAGATAAAAGAGGACTAAATTTACAGTTAAAAGAAGAAAAATGAAGCAGACCAAATCAGGAAATGATTTGGTCTTTTTAAAGGAGCCATATTAGGCTCCTTTAAAATTTTGTTTAGAGAAATAATTTCTATTTATTAGCCAGTGGTTTGACCCAAATATTCATATTCTCCCAATTTCCAGAGATATGAACATTGTTTATTAATCTTCCACGATATTGATATTGGTGATTATAAAGAACTTTATTCATCCCAAAGGAACGAGCTCTTGCAATGGAAAAGAGATTTTGGATTCCTCTATGTTGCATTTTTTTTTCTGAAAATTGAATCATATGATACATTAATCCTTTTCCTCTTTCAGAAGGAAGGGTGGCACAATCCGTGATTTCTGCGTTTTTTCTTTCAAAATCTATTTCTGCAGAAGAAAGACTCACAATTTCACCTAGCTCATTTTCAATAACCACTAAATCTACATTTGTATTTAGTGCTTTTTTTACGTACTCTTTTTCATGCATTGAAGAAGGATAGGTTTTAAATACTACATTGAAAATTTCAACAATCTGTTCAGCATCCTCTTCATTGGCCTCTCTTATTTGATATCCTTCCGGCAATTTATGATTTGCAGTAACTGGTTTAGTTTCACTTATCGAATTTAAAAGTTGTTCTTCATTGACTAGATTATCAGAGAATTCTCTTTCTTTTGTTAAAAAACGGGAAAGAATATAGGCTTCTATTCCATTAAAAAAACCATCAATCTTCCCTTCGAAAACAAAACCAAGGGATAAACAAGCTTCCTTATAATTAGCATCTTTTCCAAAAAGAATGATTTTTTCTAAATCATGTTCAACTGCTAATTTTTCCATTCTTCTTGCAAAGGATTCCAAGTCCTTTTCACATTCAAAGATTTTTAACCTTTTGTTTGTTTTGTCGATAACAATCTGATTGTTTTGTTTAAAATTCATTTTTTCCTCCTTTAAATTGTTAATTTTTTTAACTTTCTTTAATTTAATGGTAACAAAAATATTTTTTTAATTCAAATTTGAGAGAATAAGAGAAAAGGAATGAAAATTGATTGAATATTCATTCAATTTAAAATATGATGAAGATGTAAGATGTCTTTAGTGTTTCTGGGGGGAATAATAATGGAAGAGATAAAGGAAACGGTACAATTAGAAATAGAGGGAAGAATCGTTTATTTAATACTTAATCGTCCTGAAGTATTCAATGCATTTAATATAGACATGATGAAAGAATTACTAGAAAAATTAGTTAGGTTAAATGAATCAACAGCCGAGATTGTAATTATTACTGGTAAAGGAAAAGGGTTTTCTGCTGGAGGAGATATTAATATAATGCAAGACAAAATGGAGAGGGTAGAATTTTACTTGGTTATGGATATGATTAATCAGATTGTTACAACTCTCTATACCATGCCAAAGCTAGTAATAAGTGCAGTTCATGGAGCAGCAGCAGGCCTTGGATTTAGTTTTGCATTGGCAACAGATTATATTTTAGCTCACAAATCAAGCATATTCGCGATGAACTTCATAAAAATCGGACTAATTCCTGATGGCGGTGGGCACTATTTTATCAATAAAAGACTTGGGGAAGCAAAAACTAAAAGGCTAATTTGGGAAGGGAAAAATATTTTGGCAGAGGAAGCATTTCAAATGGGACTAATAGATGAGATTACTGATGAAGACCCATTAGAAAAGGCTAATGAACTGGCGAATAGATGGTTAAGCATGCCAATAAAAGCAATGCTTGAAACGAAAAATATTTTATCAAATAGTAATCTACAGGCGTTAAATCAATATCTAGCGATGGAAAAAACAAGTCAATTTGAGATGCGAAAAACAGAGGATCATAAGGAAGGAGTCAAAGCCTTTTTAGAAAAAAGAAAACCAATATTTACAGGGAATTAAGTAAAATGAATAAATTTTGCTGCACTAGGCTGCCGATTAGTTTATTGGCAGCCTTTTTTAGGTTATATATTTTGTTCTTCTTGTGGAAGATTTGCTTTTGTTTGTTGGAGTTTTTCTTTAAAGAAAAAGCCCAAAATAAAAATTAAGACAGGGAGACCAACTGCGATTGACATGGCAATTGGAGGCCAATAATAGGTAAGAAAAGTCATTGCTCTTACATTGTTAAAAATTATCCAGTATCCAAATGCACTTAAGATAATTCCAATAGGAATGATTAATGGCCGTATATCTTTTAATTTAAAGACTGGTGCTACTGTTAATGAAGCAGTATATAAAATTACCATTATTTGAACATATAGGGATATTGAAAATAAAGCGACCATAATCATTTCATAACGATGTATAAAGTCACCAATCTCAGCAGCGCGAGCTAATTGCATACAGGATACGATATATTGACCAGTAACCTCTGGAGATAGCACTCCTGTTTCTAAAATTGGCCATATTAAAACAGTTAAACCGCCAAAAACAATACCTGTTACTCCAGATTTAAACCATGTTTTTTGATCGTTAACCAAAGGGTATAAAATAGCCGCAACCATTGTTACCATAGCCCAATCCGTATTGTAATGAATACTTGCCTCAATATTTTTACCTAGTCCATTCGTGAAGATAGGGAGAATTTCTTTAATATCAAAATCCTTTAGAGAACCTAATATTATTAATACATTAAAAAGTAGAATGGACATTAATCCCATGATGGCAAAGCGGGATACAACTTCTATTCCTTTATAAGTACCATAGATACCAACGATTAACCCAACGACTACTGGTAGAAGAATAGAGGAATCAGGTGAAAAATAATCCTTAATATGATACACATAGGTGATTAGGACTGTTGCATATGCTCCTACAAAAAATAAAAAAATAACAATGGCGACTAGTTTTGCAATCAGGGATCCTAACATTACTTCAGTCTGTTCAATAATATTATATTGTGGGATACGTCTAATAATTGAAATGGTTACCCAGACTAAAATTATACCTTGCAAAATACTAAGCGCAGTAGCAATCCACATATCGTTTCCTACCTGCCTTGCTATTATCCCCTGAGTAACTCCAATTCCTTTTGTATAAACCAAGTTCACTGCAATAGCTAAAATCATGCCATTTGTAATTTTTTCTTTTTTCATAATTTCAATCCTTTACATCACGAGTTGGATTCTCTAACAATGCCGGACTAATAACGTTAGCGTCCACTTTTATAGTAATATCAATCGTTGGAAATATTTCTTTCCATTCATCACGTAATTCTTTCCATTCAGAGGGATAACGATTGTTAAAAGTCTCTCCTAGCTTAAGAAAATCTATTTTGTAGTCCTTTTGTGCTTTTTTAATTACCCCTTCAATATTGCTTTTCATTTCAGCACTTAATTGTTCTTCTAAATCTGCTAAAATCCTTGGATTTTCATAATTAGTTGAACAACCAAGTTCTACTAATTCAGCATAGGTGGTAGACTCAATCGTAAAAGTTATTTTGCCGTTCTTATAATAAGGTGTAACCTTGAATTTACTATCCTTTAATTCCACACTTGCTGGTTTACTTCTGTCGCTAGGGCATTTTAAAGCAATAACAGCAGAATTAAAACCTTCTATAAAGCACAATAACCCTCGACTCTCTTTTGAATCTAACCAACCAACCATTTTTGCCCGATTAAACACGGCCGAACCTGAAAGCTCAACTTGCGGAGTAGATCCAAATTCACCAGGTCGATCCGCTGAAACTCCTCTATTTTTGATATCAACCTTTGCAAGAACAGGGTGAGAGGACTCACTCATATAGGCTGCAGTTAATATTCGCATGTCGGTCCGCGGCGCCTCTGCGATAATTTCATTGTAGCGAAATAATTTATTTAAGGATTGTCCAGGGATTACTTCAAGTCCTGTTTTGGTCGCAACAAGGTTTTTTGCCTTCTTTGGTGTTACCACAACCCACGTTCTCATTCGTAATTGATTGTTTCTTGTAAAAAAATCTATGACATCAGTAATTCCAATATCTCGGGCATATTCCTCGCTAATAACAATCGCATGATTATGTGCCCAAAATAGTCTCCTTGAAGAATATCTCCCTATATTACGAATGGCCTCGAAAATAGACTTACCTTCACCGGTGGAAGTCCAAATGGGATCACCCATGCCAGTACCTGTCGGTGAACCAGTCGATCCTCTTGCATTTGCTGGTAAGGCAATCTGCACAGTAACCATTATATTGTTAGGATTTTTTTCTCCTTTATCAATACCAACTAGCATAACCATTGCAAGGTCATAAATTTCTGTTTTGCTGGTACAACCCAGTAGCGAAGTACTGATAAATATCAAAATCATGGAGAAGATGACAACTTTTCTGTGCACGCTCTATTTCCTCCAAGTTCTTTTTTGTTTTACTTTTCGTCCTTTTTCATTTGATTGGTTATTTTTGTTATTATCATTATTTTTATTATCATTACTTTTTTTATCTGTATCACTTTCACCACTATTAGCCTTTGGCGGTTCAGGTTTTATACCACTTTCTGATCGGTTAGGATTATCATCCACCATTTGTGGTCTTTTTTGCATTTTCCACCAAGGTGCCCGGATGATAATATCCTTTTGATCAGATGGCTTAAGTGGGAATAATGGTGCAGTATAAGGCTCACCAAAAGATCGCAATGAAAGTACATGGATTGTAATCATAACAAAAACTGCCCCAAAACCCATTAACCCTAATGTGCCAGAAGCAATAAGTAGTGGAAAACGAACTAAACGAAGGGCAAATGAAGTTGCATAATTGGGTATTGCAAAGGAAGAAATTCCAGTGATAGCCACAATAATCAAAATTGATGGTGAAACAAATCCAGCTTGTACAGCTGCTTGGCCTATTACAAGTGAGCCAATTATACTTACTGTTTGTCCGATTGGTTTTGGTATTCGTAGACCAGCTTCACGTATCAATTCAAATGAAATTTCCATTACTAATGCCTCTATCAAAGCAGGAAAGGGGCTAACATCTCTTCCAGCAGCAATTGTTAGGGCAAGGGTTGTTGGAATCATCTCCTGATGGAAACTCACGATTAAAACATATAAGGATGGCAAGGTTAAGCTGATTAAAAAAGCAATATACCGGATTAACCGAAAAAAGCTACCTGTCCAAAAACTAGAGTAGTAATCATCACTGGCTTGAATATATTGCCAGAAGAAAGTAGGAACTAGTAATACAAAAGGGGTATTATCAACGAATATTGCTACTCTACCTTCGTAAAGTGCTGCTGCCACTTTATCTGGCCGTTCTGTGCTTTGTATTGTAGAGAAGGGAGAATTCGGTGCATCTCGAATCAATTCTTCGATATAACCACTTTCTAGTACTAAATCAATTTTAATTTTTTGTAATCTTTCTCGTACTTCATTAACGATTCCATCCTTAACGATTCCTTTTACATAAGCAATATGTACATCCGTTTTCGACTTTTCACCAATTTTCATTGCTTCCATGCGAAGATAGGGATCGCGTATTCGTCTTCTTACAAGGGCTGTATTGGTACGAATGCTTTCTGTAAATCCATCACGAGGTCCTCTAACAACAGTTTCTGTTTCTGCTTCTCCAACACTACGTGCATCCCAACCTTTTGTTGAAGCAATGAATCCTTGATCACAGAAATCAAGAAGCACTAAGGTATCTCCCGATAAAATGTTTTCAAGGGCATCTGAAATTTTTGTTACGAATTTAACTGCAGTGTTTAAAATAAGATGGTTTTTTATGTTTTCAGCTAGAAAATGTGTAACTTGAGTATTGTCTTGTTCTCTAATCTGACTGCTATAAATCATCAGGGGTTTTAATATTTCTGAATCAATTAATTGGACATTCACTAATCCATCCGTATAAAATACAACTCCTGATATATCGATAGGACCGTGAAATACAAACTCTCGTTTAACAATATCTACATTGTTCTCTATAATTTGTTCAATGATTTCTATATTTTTCTTAAGACTGCGCTCAATAGGTAGCTGGAGAAGATCATTGATTTTATCTTGCATTATGGAATACTCCTTTTTTGTATAAAACTAGTCATTTTTATTTATTCACATAATACAAAGGCAATATACTATAACAATGAATTAACTATGACTTTACCAATACTTTTCCGTATCATAACAGAATGATTCTAATGTCAGTAGGTAAGAATGAGAATATAGACTAATTAATAAAAAATGGGGTAATTGCATGGACTTATATCATAGTTGGATTTATATCAATATTGTTAATACAAAATGGTTTGCATGGATGATTGTATATTTAGTAATTGCATTCAGTTTCTTAGGCCCATATTTAATTTGGTTTGTTATCAATGGTAAGGAAATAGGGATTACTAAAAAAGCGGCGAATTTCATGGGAAAGGGCAAGAAATGACAGATTTAATTACATAAGTAACAAATTAGGAATATTAAAATATGAATATGAAAATAATTTTCGAGGGGGTCCTACAATGAATGAAACCGAGATTTTAAATAAAATTCTTAACGGAGAAAAAATGGCAGTTGAAATTATTCAAACCTATATGCATCATCTTAATGAACCAAATTTGAAAATGACTATGGAGCAATGGGTAGATACTCATCAAAGAAATGCAGATAAAATTATTTCCTATTTAGGTCATCAGGGAATCGATTCTACCAATAGCACCGGAATGATTGGATGGATGGCCAATACAAAAGCTAAGTTGAATACACTCTTTAATCATGAACCACTAGATATCTTGCATGAAGTATATGATGGGGAAGATAAAGGGATTGAAAGATCGGTTCAAATATCGAAAGAGAATAACCTTACTCCTGAAGCTACCGCCCTAATCGAAGAAATTCTTAGTAACGATCATACTCATTTAAAGCAAATGAAAAGATTTATCACACAATATGAAAGAGACAATGATTAAAACACTCTCCAAAAGAGTGTTTTTTCTATGTTAAACCCATGTAAAACTTTAGATTGTCTTTTCCGTTATTAAAAGCTTGTTTTACTAGATCAATTGAGGATATAATTCTAACCAGATAAATAGATGAGGAGGTTTAGCAGATGTTTCTTGCATTACGTGAATTAAAGCATTCAAAGCTTCGCTATTTTTTGATAGGAGCAATTATGATGCTAATTGCTTGGCTTGTTTTCTTGCTATCTGGCTTAGCAAATGGCTTATCTTCAGACAATGGATCAGCACTGAAATATATGAATGCAGATTCTGTTGTTTTTCAAAAGGATGTTCGATTGTTCTTGCATCGTTCAATTCTTCCTATGGAAAAGGTAGATGATATTACAGAGATAACAGGAGTAAATAATGCTGCACCTTTAGGACAATTAACGGTTACTTCAGAGAATATAAATGATTCCAGTCAAATTGATGCGACGATATTAGCGATTGATCCAAAAAGCTTTTTAGCACCAAAAATCATTGATGGAATAGGATTAGATGAAGCAGACTCAAACTCAATTGTAGTAAATGATAGTTTTAAAAGACATGGTGTAGAAATTGGAGATAAACTCAAAATCACTCCTTCAGAAAAGGAATTTACGGTAGTTGGTTTTACTACTCGACAAACCTATAATCATTTGCCCGTTATTTTTATGCACATTCCACAATGGCAGGAATTAAAGTTTGCTCTTCCAGGTTCAAATGCCAATATAGAGAATCCAATCAGTGGAATTGCTGTTCAAGTAAGTGATGATGCTCTATTGGAAGAAGTCAATACAGAAATTGAGAAGACAATAACTGATGTAGAAGTGGCAACTCGTCAAGTGGCATTAGAAAATCTACCTGGTTATAAAGAGGAAATGGGCACGATTACTATGATGTTAGTATTCCTATTTATTATTGCATCCTTTGTCATTGCCGTTTTCTTATATGTAATTACCTTGCAAAAAACAAACCAGTTTGGTGTTCTTAAAGCAATTGGTGCGAAGAATTCTTTTTTAGCGAAGAATTTAATTGGACAGGTATTTATACTCTCTGTATTTAGTATTTTTATTGGGGTTTTATTAACCTATGGTGTTGCGGCGATTATTCCTCCTGAGGTTCCTTTTAGCTTAGATACATCACTAGTCGTTATTTATAGCTTTGTTTTACTAGCAGTATCGTTATTAGGCTCATTACTTTCTTTACGTCGAATTGCAAAAATAGATGCCTTAGAAGCGATAGGAAGGGCGGATTAATTTGATCAAATTACAAATGGACAATATTTCTAAAGTTTATGGTAAGGGAAATACTTCCGTTTTAGCGTTAGATTCAGTTTCCCTACAGGTCAAAGCAGGTGAATTTGTAGCTATTGTTGGTCCTTCAGGTTCAGGTAAAACAACCTTTTTATCGATTGCTGGAGCACTTTTGCAACCAACGGAAGGAAGAATACTGATTGATGAAAAGGATATCAGTAATTTATCTCCTGCTAAATTAGCTGCTTTTAGATTAAAGAATTTAGGATTTATATTACAATCCTCTAATCTTGTTCCGTACTTAACTGCAAAGGATCAATTGTTGTTAATTACCGAGATGGCTGGAACAAGAAATAAAGAGGCCAATGTAAAGGCAATTCACCTATTGGAAAGCTTAGGGCTTAAGGAAAGAATTAATCATTATCCTGAAAGTCTGTCAGGCGGGGAGAAACAAAGAGTAGCCATTGCTAGAGCTTTAATGAACGACCCAGAAATTATTCTTGCGGATGAGCCAACTGCTAGCTTAGACTCTAATCGAGGTCGAGAAGTTGTTGAAATGTTAGCTCGTGAAGTTAAGACAAGAAACAAAGCAGCGGTTATGGTTACACACGATGAACGAATGCTAGATGTATGTGATCGGATTGTAAGAATTGAAGATGGTAAGATAAAAGAGATTGTTTTATCAAAGGAAGATAGAACATTAGTAAACATATAGATTTTGGTTAGCAGCTTCTTATGAAGCTGCTTATTTTTTGGGGGAAAAGCTTTTGGTATTGAGAAAGTAAAATTGCTGCAAAATAAATAGGGCATCAACTTTACTGAAAAGAGAGGAATAAAAATGTGGAGTGCAGCACTTTGGGGTGGTCTTGCTGGATCAGCAGTATTATTAGGAGCAATTATTGGAATCTATTTAAATATAAAGAAAAATTATATTGGTTATATCATGGCTTTTGGTACTGGTACATTAATTGGCGCAGCCTCTTTTGAACTTTTAACTCAGTCAGTGGATCATGGGGGAATAAACATAACAACGATTAGTTTCTTAATAGGAGCAAGTATTTTCACAGTGGCCGATATTATAATTGCAAAAAAAGGTGGGAAGGAAAGAAAACGCTCTAGAGAAAATCCCATAAATCATTCAGGACTCGCTATTTTTATTGGAACAGTCATTGATGCGATTCCAGAATCAATGATTATTGGGGTTAGTTTAATTGGTGGACAACATGTTAGTTGGTTACTAGTCATAGCAATATTTATTAGTAATTTTCCAGAAGGATTATCGAGTAGTACTGGACTTAAGAAAGACGGTTATTCTAACAAAAAAATTTTAATTCTTTGGTTTTTGGTTTTTATTTTATCCATTGTAAGCTCTATCGTTGGTTATTATTTTTTTCAACAGGCGTCCAGCAAATTAGTTGCTTCTATCAGTGCGTTTGCTGCAGGTGGTATTGTGGCCATGGTATCCTCTACGATGATGCCAGAAGCCTATGAGGAGGGGGGACCAGTGATTGGCTTCATCGCAGCAGTTGGTTTAATTCTCTCCTTAATCCTGACTAACATAGAGTAGCTTATTTGTGATTACTTAATGTGATCATAGTATAAATCAAAATATAAGCTCCCGTTTGTACCCAATACTCCATAACTAATCTCACTTAAGCTAGATCCTCTTTTAGATATTTCAAGTTCTAACCAATCTGTGGAGAGGCGATGTTTTAACAAGTTATCATAGAGTATTTTTCCTTCAAAGATAACCTCAATTGGAATTGTTTGTAGGTCTGCTTTTTTCAATATACTTAACTTCCCATTTGGCTCTAAAACTGCATAACTAACCTCTTCAATATTAAAAATTCCTTGTTGACGTAATCCTTGCTTAAGCATATCAAAGGTATACTTTATTTTTTTCATATTGTTTTCTAGAATCTTTCCCTCTTCAATAACGGTCATGGGTTTTCCAGATATAAAACGATTAAGTTTCTGATTTTTAATTGATAGAAAGGTTAATAAAGAGATAATGCCACTAAAAATGATAAAGGAAAATATAAAGGTAAAAAAATTGATATTTGTGTTAAACACCATATTTCCAATAATGGAACCCAACGTAATCGCAGCGATAAAATGATAATTTGTCATCTGAGAGATAATATGCTTGCCAAGAAAATGAGTTAACAAAAGCATAAGAACAATAGCTACAACTGAGCGAATAAATATGGTAAGTAAAATTTCCATCTATTTACTCCTTTGTTCATCTTTTATCCTTTATTTTCCCCAAAAAAGTTATTATAACGCTTCATAATTTATCAATGCACGGAATAGATTGAAATAAATTGAGAGTAAAGGGAGATTTGTATGACAACGAAACTAAATCATCCAATCGAAGTAAAATTAGCATTAAAGCAGTTGGGAAGAAGCTCAAAAGATATTGGGCTTTATGTGGAAGAGTGGAAAAGAGTATTAAACGACCAAGGAAATGTTGATTTAGATTATGAATTTAAGCAAGTAATGGTTTTATCAGACAAATTAGGTGATCAGTTATTAGAGCTTCATCACAAATTAAACTATCTTGAAATTAATAGGAAAAAATGAAATCAAAAAATAAATATTCAAAGATTAAAAGCCTTGAAAAATAAAGGCTTTTATTTTTTTAGGTATAATATTTTTTCCTTATCACAAACTACTTTTGAGTTATTTATCCAAAAATTTCTTTTATTAAGGGAGAAAAATCAATGGAGATTAAACCAATTAACAAAAAACTTAAACTATACGGTTTCAATAATCTGACCAAAACTTTAAGCTTTAACTTTTTTGATGTAGCTTATGCTATGAATCAAGAAAAAAATAAAGAGTATATTGAATATATTGATGAAGAATATAATGCCGATCGGTTAGTAAAAATTTTGACAGATGTATCGAAAATTATTGGTGCAAACGTGCTTAATATTGCAAATACAGATTATGATCCCCAAGGTGCCAGTGTAACAATGCTTGTTGCGGAAAATCAAGTAGTAAATGAAGGGGAAGTAATTAATATGGAGGATTCAGAATCTCCTGGACCCTCGGTAGATTCCGTAGTAGCTCACTTAGATAAGAGTCATATTACTGTTCATACCTATCCAGAAAATCATCCTGATAAGGGGATTAGTACGTTTCGTGCAGACATTGATGTATCAACCTGTGGTGAAATCTCCCCACTAAAAGCATTAAACTATTTAATCACCAGCTTTGAGCCAGACATTGCCTATATTGATTATCGTGTTCGAGGCTTTACTCGAGATGTAAAAGGAAAAAAATATTTTATTGATCATAAAATAAATTCAATCCAAAACTATATGACTGGTAAAACAAGAGAGATGTATCAAATGATGGATGTGAATGTATATCAGGAAAAAATCTTCCACACAAAAATGATTTTAAGGGAATTTGATTTAGACCATTATCTATTTGGTACAGAGAAAAAAGATCTTGATCCAAAAGATAGAAAAAAAATAAAAAAACGTTTACAAAAAGAGATGCTTGAAATATTCTATGGAAGAAATATGCCCAAAATCTAAATGCGTACGTTTAGATTTAAATGAAGGAGGTTATAATTTTGAGTATACATATTGGTGCAAAAGAAGGAGAAATTGCAAACACGGTATTATTACCAGGAGATCCACTTCGAGCAAAATTTATCGCAGAAACCTTTTTAGAGAACCCCACACTTTATAACGAAGTACGTGGTATGTATGGCTATACAGGAACCTATAAAGGAAAAAAGGTTTCAGTTCAAGGTAGCGGTATGGGGGTTCCTTCTATTTCTATCTATGTAAATGAGCTTATCAATAGTTATGGGGTAAAAAATTTAATTAGAGTAGGTACTTGTGGGTCGCTGCAAGAGGATGTGAAAATTCGTGATGTTATCTTAGCGATGAGCGCATCGACAGATTCAAGCATTAATCGAATTCGGTTTAACGGACAGGATTATGCACCTACTGCTAGCTTTGATTTATTGAAAAAAGCTTATGATCAAGCACAAAAAATGAATATTAATCCTAAGGTAGGCAATGTTTTAACTGCTGATACTTTTTATAATGATGATCCTGACAGTTGGAAGTTGTGGGCTAAATTTGGTGTACTTGTAGTAGAAATGGAAACCGCTGCACTGTATACTTTAGCTGCAAAATATAATGTCAATGCCTTAACCTTGCTTACGGTTAGTGATAGCTTAGTCACTAGAGAGGAAACATCGGCTGAAGAACGTCAACTTACCTTTACAAAGATGATGGAAATTGCATTGGAAATTGCCGAATAAATGGAATAGATGAGTGGACACATTATGGCTGTTGCAATTTAAGCAACAGCTTTTTTATTTTCATCCTCTCCATATTTCCTCCATAAAGTTGTCACACATTCATCACTTAACAAACAAAAATGTTTCAATTAAACTATACATATAGGGGGTATAGGTATGGAAGAGTTTAACGGAAATTTCAGTCTTGATGAAAGAGAAAAGGAGTTGCTTTTACGATTAAAGAAAATTGAAGGGCAAGTTCGTGGAATTCAAAAAATGGTAGATGAAAAAAGATATTGTGTTGATATTTTAAATCAGATTGCGGCAGTAAAAGCTGCTTTAAATAAAGTAGGATTAAATATACTGGAGAAACATACACACGGTTGTGTTAGAAAGGCAATTGAATCTGGAGAAGGTGATCCCATTATCGATGAATTAATGGGCGTAATAAAAAAATTCGTTAAGTAAAAAATGGAGACAGGCAGGAGGGGAATTTTAATGTCGGTAGAAACAAAGGCACAGCTAAAAATAACTGGAATGACGTGTGCTACTTGTTCAACACGTATAGAAAAAAGCTTAAATAAAATGGATGGAGTCCATGCTGCTCTTAATTTAACATTAGAAAAAGCAACTCTATCTTATGACCCTGCCAAGGTTTCTATCAAAGAGATTGAAGATAGAATAAGAGATTTGGGGTATGCCGTAGCAAAGGAAAAAGTCGAATTAGATATCTCTGGAATGACTTGTGCTGCTTGCTCTTCAAGGATTGAAAAGGTATTAAATAAAATGCCTGGGATTTATTTAGCTACTGTAAATTTGGCCTTAGAACGTGGGAGTATTGAGTTTAACGTAGACGAAGTAGATGTACAAGATATAGTAAAAAAAATACAGGATGTTGGTTATGATGCAAAGCCACATCAAGAACAAGAAGTAGATGAACAACTATCTTCAAAGGAAAGAGAATTGAAGGATAAAAGAATGGAATTAATCATTTCCGCTTTATTATCTTTTCCTTTACTTTGGGGGATGTTTGGGCATTTTGGGTATGAGAGCTTTGTACCGGAGTTTTTATTAAATCACATCACCTTATTTCTGTTAGCTACACCAGTCCAATTTTTTATTGGCTATCAATTTTATCAAGGTGCATATGCAGCTTTAAAGAATGGTAGTGCCAATATGGATGTACTTGTTGCATTAGGGACATCGGCAGCCTATTTTTATAGCTTTTATAAAATGGTAATTGGATCTGATGAAATGTACTTTGAGACTAGTGCTGTATTAATTACCTTAGTATTGTTTGGTAAATATCTTGAATCCCTAGCGAAGGGTAAAACTTCTGATGCCATAAGAAAATTAATGAATTTGCAAGCAAAAACCGCGTTAGTTGAAAGAAATGAAAAAGAAGTCGAGGTTTCTATTAAAGAAGTGAGGGAAGGCGATATTGTAATTGTTCGTCCGGGTGAAAAAATACCCGTAGACGGAGAAATTATTGATGGATTTTCCTCTGTTGATGAGTCGATGATTACTGGAGAAAGTATTCCTGTAGACAAAGAAATTGGGGATATGGTGATTGGAGCAACGATCAATAAGCATGGCTCCTTTAAGTTTAGAGCAACAAAAGTAGGAAGAGATACTGCACTCTCTCAAATCATTCATGCCGTGGAAGAAGCAAATAGCACTAAAGCACCGATTCAACGATTAGCAGATATGATATCCGGTTATTTTGTACCCATTGTCGTTCTTACCGCTATCTTAACTTTTATTGGTTACTATTTTTGGCTTGATCCAAATAATACTGAACGTGCCCTACTCAACGCGATTGCCGTAGTCGTTATTGCCTGCCCATGTGCTCTTGGGCTTGCTACTCCTACTTCCATCATGGTAGGAACAGGAAAAGCAGCAGAGCATGGCATCCTCTTTAAGGGCGGAGAACATGTAGAAAACACACGGAAAATATCGGCGATTGTATTAGATAAAACTGGTACCATAACAAAGGGTGAACCAGAATTAACCGATTATAAAGCATTATCAGGAATTGATGAATTAGAGCTATTACAAATTGTGGCCTCTATTGAAAAGAAATCAGAGCATCCAATTGGCAAAGCAATTGTAAAAGGAGCGCTAGCAAAAGAGATTGAACTTCAACCAGTAAGTGAATTTGAGATTCTTCCTGGTCAAGGGCTTAAAGCAATGATACAAGAAGAGATTATCTATATTGGTACGAGAAAATTAATGCAAGAAAAGCAAATGGTGATTGAGTCGGAGATTGAACAGGAAGTGATTCAATTAGAAGAGCAAGGAAAGACGGTTATATTTGTTGGAAAAGAGGAAAAACTGTTAGGAATGATTGCCGTTGCTGATACTATCAAGCATGATTCTAAAGAGGCTATTTATAAACTAAAAGAATTAGGAATAATGATTGTAATGATTACGGGTGATAATTTTAGAACAGCAGCTAACATCGCAAAGCAAGTAGGAATTGAACATGTGAGAGCAGAGGTTATGCCAGAAGAAAAAGCAAAAGAGGTTCAAGCATTAAAAGATCAAGGGTATATTGTTGCGATGGTTGGGGATGGAATTAATGATGCACCTGCCTTAGCAACTGCAAATGTTGGAATGGCAATAGGAACCGGAACAGATATTGCTATTGAAGCAGCTGATGTTACCTTAATTGGAGGCAGTTTAAATGGGGTAGTTGATGCCATTTTTATAAGCAAGGCAACAATAAGGAATATCAAGCAAAATCTATTTGCATCATTATTCTATAACTCAATTAGTATACCAATCGCGATGGCTGGATTGCTAGCACCATGGGTAGCTGGAGCTGCGATGTCGATGAGCTCAGTTTCAGTTGTTCTTAATGCTCTCCGTTTAAAAAAGATAAAGCTTTAAGCCACAAATAAAGAAATTTAATTTTTGAAGGAGGTGAGTGTGTAATGGAAAAAGTGATTCGTGTTGAGGGGATGACCTGCAATCATTGCAAAATGGCGGTGGAGGGAGCTCTAAAAAAAATAAGTGGAGTTACCGAGGCAAATGTTAATCTTGCAGAGAAAAACGTTGCAGTAACCTTTAATGAAGATGAAGTTACCTTTACTCAAATGAAAGAGGCAATTGAGAATCAAGGGTATGATGTAGTTGCATAATAAATGATAATGAGCGGCCAGTAACTGGTCGTTTTTTCTATATTCATAGATTCTTCATAACTATTTGTTATTTTAATTTTAGCATTTCTTAATATAAAATAAGATAACAACTTTTTGGATGGGGTGTTTATATGATCCGTGTACTGATTGTGGATGATGAGGTTCAAATGAGACAGCTGTTATCGATCTATTTGGGCCAGTATCAATACCAGATAGATGAAGCCTGTAATGGTAAAGAAGCATTGCATAAAATTTCAATAAGTGAATATGATTTGGTAATTTTAGATGTAATGATGCCTATCATGGATGGTTGGGAAACATTAGAAAACATAAGAAAGGTTTCTGATGTACCAATTATTATGCTTACCGCTAAAGGACAAATTGAGGATAAGGTGATAGGTCTTACCTCAGGGGCAGATGATTATTTAGTAAAGCCATTTGAAGAGGCGGAATTAATGGCAAGAATTGAAGCGTTACTTCGTCGTATTCAAAAAAAGACGGATGGTGATACACTAAAATACAAGGGAATTCTTATCGGATTAACCTCAAGAGAGGTCTCCTATCAAAACGAGGAAATTAACTTAACGCAAACTGAGTTTGATTTGCTTCGTGTCTTTGTGGAACATAAAGGAAAGGTCCTATCTCGGGAGCAACTAGTGGACCAAGTATGGGGGATTGATTTTATGGGAGAGGATCGGACGATTGACTCTCATGTGAAGAATCTACGAGAAAAGCTAAAAAAAGCTGGAATTGAGGAAACCATCATTCAAACCGTATGGGGAATAGGGTATAAGGCTCCATGATTAAAATATATCATCGAATTTCGTTTAAAATAGCCATCTTATTTACCACCATTTTCTTTGTATTATTCTTCTTGTTAGGCTATATGTTATATGGACTTTTTTCCAATCTGTTTGTAGATTATATTTCTCAAGATCTATTAACCAGAGGAGATAATCATGCAAAGGTTCTAGAAGAAAATTTTAATCAAAGTACTTTGCATCATGTAGCATTGATGGAAAAAAATGTAGAGACGAATGTAGTGGTTACAAATGAAAAACAACAAATTATCGTTTTTTCTGATCCAGTGACATCAGAGATGGAAAGCTATTTCTTAAAAGAATCGATTGATACTCACCTAACAATAAATAACAATTGGAGCAACCAGTCTTTTATTGCCACTGTTTCACCTATAAAAAAAGGGGAACTTGGATATGTTTATATGTTTTATCCAACAAGCTTACTTGATGAGACGGTAACAGTATTAAAAATATTTATGCTTATTGCTAGTATTGGAATTATTCTTCTTGCGATTGGACTTATCGGTTACTTTTCTAAAAGAATGACAATACCATTACTTGAAATGAAAGATGCTACCAATCGAATGTCAAAGGGAGAATATCAGCAATCGTTAAAGATAAATGGCAAAGATGAACTTGCTCAGTTGGCCTATTCTATTAGAAGCTTAGGAGAGCAGCTTCATTATTTTGAAAATACTAGAAATGAATTTTTAGCGGGTGTTTCTCATGAGCTAAGAACTCCTCTTACCTATATCAATGGGTATAGTGATGTTTTACTTAAAGGATTGATAAAAAATAAAGAAGAGGAAAAAAAATATTTAAAAATAATAAATGAGGAAACAAAAAGAGTAACTAATTTAGTAAATGATTTATTTGATTTAACGAAGATGCAAAATGGCAAATTTGAAATTCATAGGGAAAAGGTAGATGTAAAAGCCCTGTTGAAAAAAGTAATGGACACATTATCTCCTGTTGCAGACCAAAAGGATTTAATATTTCGATATCATTCATTAAACAAAAAAGAGGATAATCCAGTATATTTATTCCTTGATCCAGAAAAGATGGGCCAAGTATTTTATAATTTATTAGAAAATGCAATTAAATATACAGAGCAGGGAACAATCATTGCGAGTATAGACCAAGATGGTCAGCATGTGAAAGTTGTGATTATGGATACGGGCATTGGAATTCCAAAAGAAGATTTAGCCCATATCTGGGAAGGCTTTTATCGAGTAGAAAAATCAAGAGCTAGACAGACAGGTGGCTCTGGACTTGGTTTATATGTAGTAAAGCAAATTGTGCAGCTACATGGAGGAGTAATTGAAGTGGATAGCATCGAGGGAAAGGGAACAACCTTTACTATTACCTTTAGAAAAGAAGTGATAGTATGAAGAATTTATCAACCACCATTTTAATTTTAATTGCGATATTTATGGGGTCTTCCATTGTTTTATTTATTTTAAGAATGATTTGGTCCCCACCACATTCGATGGGAATGATGATGGAATCAACGTTGATGTACCAGCATATGCAATTATGGCTGCGAGGGACTTTGATTGTTTTTTTTACCGTAATATTTTCATTATTTATTATTTGGTTAATTAGAGTGCTTTTAAGATACAAAGACTAAACGAGCCCTAGTAAAAGCATTCTCTCTAGAATGTTTGGTAATTCAAAAGTGGCATGTAATTGGAAATTCCAATACATGCCACTTTTATATTGTTTATTTATTTTTACTTTGCTGTGGATAGCTTGAAAAATAACACAGTGACTAATAGCAATAGTCCAACATAACCGAACAAAGGATAAAGGAAGGATAAAAGTGTTCCAAAGCCGATTAAACTAATGATAAAGCTTAAAGCTAGTATGAGAAGTACAATCAATTTTTCTGGCATATGAATGATGCTTTGTATCTGCCTTGTTAATCCAAAAACATTGCCAACTAGAGTAGTTAATATTTCTCCGTAAATTACAAATAAGAAAAGCAGATGAATAAGCATTCCAAATTTTTGTATGATTTCCGCCATTGGAATATCATAAGAATTAACATTTGTAAGAGAAGCTAAGGCGATATGATATGAAATCAGCATTATAGTGAGACCTAACCCACCTAATATTCCTCCCCATTTTATCGTATTTTCCTCATCCATTTCTTTTCCAAGAGGAACTAATACTGCCTGTGCCATGGCAAGATTAAAAGCAACATAGAGAAGAGGATTTAGGTATGCTGTCCATTCATATAGATGTTGAGTCGGTTTTGTAGAAGGAAAGTCTATGGTGATCCATAGAATGAAACTGAAAATGAGCATCATTGGTACAACCAAAGAATTGATTCCAAGTACCCCGTTAAGACCTCCAGCCATGATAATAAAAGTAATAATGAGAGTAAGTATTATTCCAATAAAGTATGGAACACCTAATTGTTCCTTGAAAATAGCACCAGTTCCTGAAAGCATTACTGATGTAATTCCATATAAAATAATCATAGTTAGGACATTGATTAACTGACCGAATTTATTCCCAAATAGGTAGTTATTAAATTCTTGATAAGAGCTAGCCTTAATACGATGGCTAATAATCATTATCTTTGTACCAATCAGTGAAAACAACAAACCACTGAAAACAATCCCAATCAAACCTAAGAAACCAAAACGAGTAAAAAATTCATAAATTTCTTTTCCAGTTGCAAAACCAGCGCCAACAACAGTACCTATATATGTTGCAGCAATTTGTAGTACACTAATCCATTTTTTATTCATGTAAGTCCCACCTATACATACGATTTTTACTAATATATGTTCAATGTACCGATAAATGACAAGCTACTCCCAGTTATTACTAAAGGATTTAGAGAAATATTCTAGAATTATTTCACTTATAAAGAGTATAGAAAAGAGGTTAACAATGATATCACGAAAGTTAACACACAAGTGGGATCCATATAAACTATATTTATTGATTAATTTTAATTCTTCTATGTTTTTTTCATTAGTATTTACAGTAAATCTGTTATACCAAATAACGATAGCAAATCTTAATCCATTACAATTAGTTTTGCTTGGAACAATACTAGAAGCAACTATATTTCTTTTTGAGATTCCTACTGGTATTCTTGCAGATATAAAAAGTAGAAAGCTTTCTATTGTTATTGGCTACTTTTTAATTGGGACTGGATTTCTATTAGAAGGATTAATTCCTGAATTTTATGCAATAGCGTTGGCACAACTTATTTGGGGCATCGGCTATACCTTTATTAGTGGTGCTTCGCAGGCTTGGATTGCCGACGAACTTGGAGAGGAAAAGGTTGGAAAGGCTTTTCTTAAAGGGGCTCAGTTTGAAAGAGTTGGCGATTTAGTTGCAATACCATTCAGTATTTTGTTAGGCTTAGTGGCAATAACCTATCCAATTATCATTGGTGGGGGATTGATGATTTTTTTAGCTATATTTCTTCTTGCGGTAATGCCTGAGGATGGCTTTCAACCTACTGTCCACGAGGAGAGAGCTACGTGGAAATCAATGTTTCATACAATTAAAGAGGCAAAAGCATTACTACAGATGAAGAAAGTATTACTTATAATGATTGGTATTGGTATTTTTTATGGTTTATATTCGGAAGGCTTTGATCGACTGTGGACAACACATTTTATTAGTAATTTCAATTTTCCTGCTTATTTTCCGGAGCCCGTCGTTATATTTGGGGTTTTAAGAGCAATTATGCTAATAATCAGTATCATCGCAGTTCAATATGTAGAAAAATATATGGAAGATAGGAAATCTAGCGTAATTACTAGATTGCTAATTACCTTCACCTTTTTAATGGTTATTGGGTTAATTAGCTTTGGATTGGTTAAAAATATCTGGATAGCAATCTTTATTTTTTGGGGTTTTAGTGCGTTCCGTAATATTGTTGCTCCATTATTTGATATTTGGTTTAATCTACAAATTAAAGATCCTAATGTAAGGGCCACCATGTTTTCCATACGCAGTCTAACAGATGCAGTTGGACAAATAGCGGGTGGACCGGCTATTGGTTTTATTGGAAAAACGTATTCCATTAGAGCTGCGATTATTTTTGCAGGAATTATATTATCTCCAGTGTTATTTTTATATCAACGCTCTATGAAAAATATAAAACAGGAAAATAATGAAAAGATTAATAAAAAATGATATAATACAACGATTATACAAATATAATACGTATTTAGCATCAGTCCTTGAGTGTATTTACCGATACCATTATTATCAATACAGCAACTGCCTTTATAAATAAATATAGCTGTATACTTATTTTTTATGTAATAAATTTTAAACACAATTATTGTTGTTAAATAAATATAGGGTGTGGATAAAGTGAATTTTAAAGCTTTATGGTATGTAATTTTATTTATTATTATGGTTGTTTGGGGATTCAATGTAGTTGCTATTAAAATTTTGGTTCAACATTTTCCCCCGATCACAATGCAAGCACTTCGAGTTTTGGTCGCTGGTATCGTAATACTCTTGATATTGTTATTCAAGAAGTCAATTCGAAAATTAACAAAAAGAGAATTGCTGTATACATTAGGAGCAGGACTTTTTGGAGTCTTAGGACATCACTTTTTTATTGGAATAGGATTAGTAAATACAACTGCATCTAATGGTGCACTCATCTTAGCGCTAATTCCCTTAGTTACTTCATTTTTAGCGGTTATTTTTCTAAAAGAAAAACTAACTACGTTTCGCATAATAGGGTATTTATTAGGCTTTCTTGGAGTAAGCTTCATCATTATTCAGGGGAATGGTTCAGTCACAGGAATTTCAAAGGGAGATATTTATATGCTTGGAGCAGTTGTTACTCAAGCAATAAGCTTTGTTCTTATTAAAAAAGCAACAACAAGTTTGGATTCAAAGCTAATGACTGCGTTAATGATTATATTCGGCTCGACTCTTTTACTGGGAATTAGCCAATTTATGGAGCCCATAGAGATAACAGCTTTTACTACAACGAGTTCATTTATCTGGTTCATCTTTTTCTCTTCAGCAGTTTTAGCTACTGGTATTGGCCATATGTTATACAATACAGCAATTCACCACTTGGGAGCGGCTGAAACATCTATTTTTATAAATTTAACGACCTTTTTTTCTCTTATTGGATCTGCTTTATTTTTAGAAGAGACCATCAATGCTATTCAAATATATGGGTTTATTATTATTGTCATTGGTGTAATATTAGGAACTGGAACTGTAGAGCACTATTTAAATAAAAAAAGGAATAAACCTACTTCAGTAATTTCTGCAAATTAAAGAACAGATGAATTACCCATTCATATGATGTGATAAGGACCTTAAAAACGAAAGTAGGATGGGTATGAATTATAATCAATACAATCGATGGAAAGTTTTCTTTGAGAATGCAGAGAAACAATTTGTTCATGTTGTAATCTCAACAAAATTAATTAATGATAAACATATGCTACTCCCCCCTAAATTTAATCAGCGCTGTAAAATATACCATTACTTCAGACGTTATTGGTCAAAAAATTATACGGTGAAAATGCTTTGTAACTTACACATCAAAAAAATAAATAATAAGCTTTATCTTTCAGCAGGAGACCCAGGAATATTCCCCGATCAAATAAATTCGATAAAACTATTAAAAAACCAATCAAACAAAAAAGTATTTAAAGTGAAATATGGTTGGAAAGGATTTCCTGATTGGTTAACAGTAGTTTATCAAGTTAAAAAGAATTTAAAAACTGGTAGATATGAAATTGTAAAAAGATACAGTGGGGCCAGAGACTACCGTTATGCAACATGTAAATGATATTCGTACATTTTAGAGTTTAGTGTTATGTTAACCTATACGGTAATTGGATCCACCTCATATAGTATAAAAGGGGTGGTGAAATGGCAAAAACTTATAAAAGTCAACGTATAACAGGAAAATTAAAGGTGAGCAACTTATTAAATAAAAATAATCAAATTCGAAAATACTCACCAATGACTAAATCTTTCAGTGAGTCAAACCTACGCGAAATGTTTAACTATTTTCAAATGTTATATGTTAAACCAAATGTGGGTTCTCAAGGAAAAGGTGTTATGCGTGTGAAGAAATTGAATCATGGCTATCAATTAAAAACTACTAAAATTACAAAACAATTTACTGATATTTCTTCTTTGTCTAATTATTTACATTCAAGCAATAGTAGACCACTAATTATCCAACAGGGTATATATCTTGAACATATTAATGGTAGACCATACGATATTCGAACCATGGTACAACATAAGCCAGGTGGCCAATGGACGGTAACTGGAATCTTCGCTAAATATGGAAAGGCGAATAAAATTGTAACCAATTATTTTCAAGGTGGACAATTGGTTACGATGGATAAGTTATACACGGAAGATTTCTTACCTGAAGAGATTAAAGAAGAAAGATTGGAGCAAGTTGAACAGGTAGCTTTGCAGGTTGCTAATCATTTGAGTAATTATCAAAGCAATATGTTTGAGATGGGGATTGATTTTGCTTATGACCAATACGGAGACTTATGGATACTTGAAGTAAACTCAAGACAACCACAATTCTATCCATTAAAGTGGGTTGATCGGAATATGTATAACCGAATTTTAAGCTATGCAAAAAGCTATGGTCGTCAAAATGGTTACTAATGAAAAGAGCTGATCTTTTGGATCAGCTTTTTTGATATTTTCTTAGACTCTTAATTATTTTACTAAAGAGGTAAATTGAGATTATCGATAATATAATTTTACCTTCTGTATTAAATTGAGTAATTTGTAAGACAGAATATGCCTCAATCATTAGTGCGGGAATTTTTCCGATGGAACTTGATATAAGAAAGGTTAGGAGAGAAACTCTTCCTAAAGCGGCAAAAATATTTACGATACCGGATGGGACAAACGGAAATAACCGAAAGGCTAATATAAGATAAAAGGCTTCTTTTCCTTCAACATCTAGAAGCTTTTTCACTTTCGGGAATTTTTCTGTACTTAGCGATTTAGATACTGTTTTAAAGCCTTTACGATAAATATAAAAAGAAACAATTGCTCCAAGGGCTTCACCTAAAAATGAAACTACGGTTCCACTCCAAAATCCAAAAAATGAAATATTGGCCGCTGTTAAAAAGAAGCTAGGAATGACTCCTAAAACACTAATAAAAATATTAATCAAAAGACTGAAGAATATTGCGATTTGGGCATTTTCAGTGAAAAATAATAGAAGCTGTTCTTCCATGCTGCACCTCAAATAGATGAATAAGAATATGTAAGATATTATACATTACATAGAGTAATAAGGATATATTAAAGGAAGTAGAGTTTTAAATTGCAATTTTTCTTTTAAAATATTATGATAATATTAAATATTGTAATAAAAAGGAGGTGTAAAGAGATGATTCATCCAGTAGTAGAGCACAGACAAGAAATAAAATTACTATATCTTTGTCGTGCGATTTTTCATGTAACTGTTGTGAAGGGGATTAGTCTGCCCTTTTTTGCGACTTTATCATGGAAAACAGGATGAAACATCTTTTTTACACCACTTTCGTATATACATGAATAAATCTTTGTGTTGATTTATTAACGCCGTGGGTAAGTGTTTCTTGCCCATGGCTTTTTTATTTCACTAAACTGTTTAATAAGAAAGGAAAAATAAATATGACAATATGTAGTATAAGAGAAATTAGTAAAATGTATGGTGGAAATCTAATCTTTGAAAATTTATCAATGGAAATACATGAGCAAGACCGTATAGGGGTTGTAGGGCGCAACGGTGGCGGAAAAACGACGTTATTTAAGCTGCTGTCTGGTATTGATATCCCAGATAAGGGGCAAATTCATTGGAAGAAAGGAATTAAGATTGGTTATTTAGCTCAGATACCAGACTTTCCCGATGACATGTCAACAAAGGAAGTTCTACAAAATGCATTTAAGCCCCTTCTAGACATTCAGGAACGAATGCTGAAGCTAGAAGATGAAATGAAAAATGAAATAAATCAAGACAAGCTTAATAAATTAGTAGCATTATATGGAGAACTGCAAGAACAATATATAAGGGATGGCGGATATGAGATAGAAGCAGATATCGATCGTATCGCAAACGGACTTAACATTAATCCCTTGTTAAATAATCCCTTTGGTAAATTAAGTGGTGGTGAAAAAACAAAGGTAGGATTAGGCCTGATATTACTACAAAACCCTAATCTGCTATTTCTTGATGAGCCTACGAACCATCTTGATTTAATGGCTGTTGAATGGCTGGGACAATTTTTAAAGAAATATAACGGTACGGTTGTAGTTATATCACATGATCGCTATTTTCTTGATGAAGTGGTTATGAAAATCATTGATTTAGAGGATGGAGAAATTGAAGAATACCATGGTAATTACACCTATTATGTGAAAGAGAGGGAAGAGTGTTTATTACGTGAATTTCAAGCATATCAAGAGCAACAAAGGAAAATAAAAAAAATGAAAGAAGCGATTAAACGCTTAAAGGAATGGGCGAATCAGTCAAACCCTCCAAATGCAGCATTGCACAAAAGGGCAAGGAATATGGAACGTGCATTAGAACGAATGGAAAAGATAAGTCGTCCAATTCTTCATCGAAAAAAAATGGATTTACAATTAGATGCTACTGATCGAAGTGGAAGGGATGTTATCGAGCTAATGGAAGTCGCTAAATCCTTTAACGAACATCACCTTTTTAGGAATGTTAATATGCTGCTACAGTATAAGGAAAATGCAGCAATCATAGGAGAAAATGAAACAGGTAAATCTACATTACTCAAGCTAATATTAAATGAATTATTACCAGATGAAGGACAAATAAGAATCGGAAGTAATGTGAAAATCGGATATTTATCTCAAAACCTTCACTACCATAATGAAAATCACACTGTTCTTGATGCTTTTCGAGATGAAATTCCTGTTGCAGAAGGAGAAGCACGGCAAATCTTAGCGAGGTTTTTATTTTATGGTTATGATGTATTTCGCAAGGTGAATCAATTAAGTGGTGGAGAACGTATGCGTCTTCGATTTGCACAGCTAATGTATCAGGATATTAATTTGTTGATACTTGATGAGCCTACAAACCATTTAGATATAGATTCTCGTGAGGTTTTAGAAGAAGCATTAGAAGAATTTAATGGAACCATTCTTGCAGTTTCCCATGACCGTTTTTTCTTAAACAAATTATTTAGTAAAATATATCGGATTGAAGATTCTACTTTACATTCCTATATTGGTAATTATGATGAGGTTCGTGTAAAAATGAAGGAGTACGATGAAAAGAAGAAGCAAGAATTAGTGAAGATTGAGGATACAGTTATTGCAATAAAGAAAGTTACCCATAACGAAACTGAATCAAATGTTAAAAAATCTTCTGAAGTAATCGGGCAGTTAGAAAAGGAATTAGAGGCACTTGAATCCACACTATACCAGATAGAAGATACTATGTTGTCTATGAGTGAATTAAATGTTTTATCTGAGCTACAAGTGGAAAAGGAAAAACTAGAGAAAAAACGAGAGGAATTATATCAAAAGCTTGAGCAGCTTTATACTTAAGTGAATTATAGTATATAATTTTCCGCTTTATAGAACAATATAATAGGTAATTTAAAATGTAACTATAGGAGGCAGAACATTGACTAACTTTAGAGACCATGTCACCATTCAAGACCAAGAAGGTAATGTCAAAACATTTGCGGTTGAGGCTCTTTTTGATATGGGAGAAAAATCCTATGCGTTATTAAGAAACAAAAACGAAACGCTTTTAATGCGTGTAGAAGGGAAAGAATTAGTGGGACTTGCTAGTGAGGAAGAAAAAAATGATATTCTTGATGCTTATGAAATTGCAGTAGACGCAGTTCCAGCGGAGTTTGTTGACCGAGAGTAATCTATATAAATAATAAAAATTTTTTAAAAGCGATACTAATTGTATCGCTTTTTTTATTGATGAATTATAATACTGAAAAAGGATTTTAGAGGAGATAGAGTAAATGATTATTTTAGATAAACCATACGTATCAGATTTTTTAGTAAAGACAATAATCGACATGCAAATACCAGTTTTAAAAAATAATGTTGCAAAAGGGATAATTTGGCCGAATGGGAACCTTCTTTTAGAAGAAGCGGAGTTTATAAAACAATATAATCAAACAGCCCATCCAATTCTTTATACAAATTCAGAAAATGCAATTAATTGGATAACAAATCATTTAAGTAATACCCATTTACCAAAAAAGATTCAGTTATTTAAAAACAAAGTACAAACTAGAGAACTTCTAAGGTCAACATATCCCGATTTTTTCTTTAAAGAAGTAAATTATGATCAGTTAGAAACTATGGATATATCAACCATAAAAAAACCATTTATTATTAAACCATCGGTGGGTTTCTTTAGTATGGGAGTCTATAGTGTCCACAATAATCAAGATTGGGAGATAGTACTTACTGATTTAAGGAACGGTATCAAAAAATTAGAAGGACAATATCCACCTGAGGTAATTAATGCGAATAAATTTATCATTGAAGAAAATATAGAAGGAGAGGAATTTGCGGTTGATGTTTATTATAATCAACAGGGAAAGCCTGTGATATTAAACATTCTAAAGCATATTTTTTCATCAGATAAAGATGTTAGTGATCGTGTGTATATTACTTCAAAGGAGATTATTGAAGCATATCATTCCTTATTCATGAAATCCTTAGCCCATATTGGCCAGCTAGCAGAATTAACGAATTTTCCAATTCATATTGAATATCGTGTTAATAAGAATATGCAGGTGATACCCATTGAAGTGAATCCAATGCGCTTTGCTGGATGGTGCACAACGGATTTGGCTTATTATGCATATGGGATAAATGTATATGAGTATTATATCAAGCAGCTTGAACCTGATTGGAAAGAAATTCTGAAGGATAAAAAAGATAAAATCTATAGCATTGTTGTAGCTGACATTCCAAATAATATAGAAACAACTGAAATTGATGAAATTGATTATCAACGATTCTATTCTCATTTTAATAAAGTTCTAGAGATGAGAAAAATTGATTATAGACTACATCCTGTCTTTGCATTTTTGTTTGTAGAAACAGAAAATAATCAATGGATAGAAATCGAGCAAATATTGATGTCAGATTTAAGGGAATATATTATTCTAAAAAACTAATATTAAGGAAAGATGTGAAGGAGGGAAAATATGCGGATGAATAAATATATGTTGGTTATTCTTTTTACAGTTGTGGTAGCCATAACTATCGGAATGACTATAAGTGAAGTGACGCTTTTTTCTATTCATCCATCTGTAACATATCAAGGGGATACTATGCTTTTGCAATCATCTAGAGAGGGATGGGTAGAGTTTAATGGAGAGAAGTATCAACTACAAACCTTAAATCATCAATATGTAGCACTTGTTCCCATACCATTAAATCAAAAACCAGGTACATATGAAATTCTCTGGCATCCAATAGAAACACTGATACATGGAAATATTACTGCATTACAAGAAATAAAAAAAGCTAAGGTGGTTATTAATAAAAAGGAATTCTCCACACAATATTTAGAAGTAACAAAAGAACAGCAAACAATGGTGTATAATGATGAAAAAATAAAAGAAGATCGAATAAAATACACGGGTGCAATGAAAAATCCAATTGAGGAACCTTTATTTAAAGAAGAGTTTATACAACCAGTGGAGGGGAGGATTACCACTATGTATGGGTATACTCGTTATATTAATGGTGTATTAGATTCAACCCACCAAGCAATGGATATTGCAGCACCAATGGGAACTCCTATCCTTGCTCCAAACCATGGAAAGATAGTTTTAGCTGCTGAATTATATTTATCAGGGAATAGAGTAATTATTGATCATGGAGGGACCCTACATACTTCCTTTAGTCATTTATCTAAGCTTAATGTTTCCGTTGGGGAATATGTGAAAAAAGGAGATATCATCGGTTGGGTAGGTTCTACTGGATTTTCAACTGGACCCCATTTGCATCATGCTGTTTATGTACATGGCTATCCAGTGAATCCAGAACAGTTTTTCGGAGCTAATCCTCTTAGTTGGTGAAATACAACCTAACAATTAAAAAATGGCTTAAAGTCGTCTTTAAGCCATTTTAACAAAAGCAATTTTACAATATTAATGAAATTACAATTGGGGCAACAAAAGCAGTAAAAATAGCTCCTAAGCCCATCGCTACTCCAGATACAGCTCCTTGAAGTTCACCTTCTTGTGCTGCTTCTGCAGTACCTTGACCATGTGCAATTGTTCCTAGAGCTAATCCTCTAGAAAGAGGATTGGTAATTTTAGTTAAATTCATTAACCATGGGCCAATCATTGTACCCGCGATACCTGTAATAATAACAAAGGCTACAGTCAATGCGGGATCCCCACCTATAATTTTCGATATCTCAATCGCTACAGGAGTGGTAGATGATTTGACACTAATCGATGCGATTAATATATTCGAAAGTCCGAAAACCTTTGCTAAGAGCACCCCTGATAATATTGAAGAAAAAGATCCGATAGTTAATCCCAAACCAACTGGCAAAATGTTTTTAAAAACAATCTCGCGGTTTTTATATAAAGGAACAGCAAGAGCTACAGTAGCTGGTCCTAATAGATAGGTCATAATTTCTTTTGCAAAGGTATACTCCTCATATTGGATATCCAACAGTACCAGTATCGTAATAATAATTGGAGTACTAAAAAAAACGGGTGTTGTAAATGGAGATGGAAATTTTTTCGATACTATTTTTGACATCAAGTAAATTAGTATCGTAATGAAGATGCTAAATACTGTGATTATTATTTTCACTTTTTACACCTTCCTTCTTCTGTGCTACAAATTGTGAAACAAAGCCCGTTAAATAAATTCCTAGCACTATACTAATGCCCATGATAATGATTAATGGAATACCATTTTTTAAGAATACGGTTCCTAGTGCCATTAGACCAACGGCGATGGGAATAAAGAAGAATGCTAGATGCTTGATCAGTAAATTGGCAGCCTCTTCAACCCAACGAATAGGAATAATCCCTGTTACCAGCAGCAGAAATAATATCATTAATCCCATTACATTTCCGGGAATTGTCAGGTTTAAAGTTTCAACGATATAAAATCCTATTGTATTTATTATCCATAATATAAACAATTGACCAATAATCATAAACCATGATTTCAAGTAATCCACTTCCTCTAGTAGTTAGATTCCATTCTGTTATCCTCTATTATTTTAAATAAGGAAACCTATTAATGCAAAACATTTTAACTATAAAATTAATGAATATTAGTCTAGAAAACAAAATATAGTTTAATTATCAAGGTGAAATCATAGGATTTCGCTTATTTTTATTTAAAGGATGTTTGTTGAATGCATGAGATGGCATTGATGGGAGAAATCATTCGATTAATAGAATCAGACGCTAAAGAAAGAGAGATAAAAAAAGTGGAAAAGGTAGAATTAGTTGTAGGAGATTTAAGTAATGCATTACCTGATGCATTACAAATGGCTTTTGAATTCTATAAATTACAGGAATTAGATTTTTTAGATTCTAATGTTACATTGTTAATTATTCGAGAGAAAGCAAAAGCAAAATGTATCTCCTGTGATTTAGAGTACGAGCCTGATTTTCGAATTGCAATCTGTCCAATATGTGATGCTCCTAGTGGTAAATTAATTGCTGGAGAATCATTTGCAATAAAATCTTATACTGGAATTTAATTGGAGGTAGATTCTAATGGAAATAAGGTTAAATCAAGATGTCTATTCCCATAATAATAGCTTGGCGAATCAGAATAGAGAAGAATTCCAAAGAAGCCATACTTTAGTAATCAATATCATGAGCTCTCCTGGAGCAGGGAAAACAACGCTTTTAGAAAAAACGATACAATCTTTGTCTAAAGAGTATCGTATTGCAGTAATTGAAGGAGATTTAGCAACACAAAAGGATGCGGATCGAATTAGATCATTAGGTGCTTATGCTGTACAAATCAATACAAATGGAGGATGTCACTTAGATGCAAAAATGGTTGAAAAGGTTCTTCCTGAATTTGATTTAGAGAAGATAGATATCTTATTTATTGAAAATGTAGGGAATCTTGTATGTCCATCTAAATTTGACTTAGGAGAAACTCACCGTATCGCTGTTTTAAGTGTGCCAGAGGGAAATGACAAAATCCTTAAATATCCGGTAATGTTTCAAAAGACAGAATTAGTGGTAGTAAATAAAACAGATTTAACTCCTTATTTGGAATTTAGTATTGAACAAGCGATTGAAGATTTAAAAGTAATCAATCCAGAATCGAGGTTAATTCCACTCTCTGCAAAGACGAATGAAGGTATGGAAGAGTGGCTACAGTGGGTTAGGAGTGTATATCAAAAATGCTCGAAGCAATAAGGATTAGTGTTTATGGTAGGGTTCAAGGAGTAGGTTTTCGTCCTTTTATCTACCAGTTAGCAGAGCAGTTTCATATTAACGGAACAGTTCAAAACAATATGGATGGGGTGCACATAGTTGCAGAGGGAGAGTCTACGAGTTTAAATAAAATGGTTGAAGCAATAAAAACGACCCCTCCTAGACTAGCAAGAATAGATCATCTAAAAATAGAGAACGTCCAAGTAAATGGCTTTGTTGAGTTTAAGATTATTTCTAGTGATAGAGAGGGAAAGTCTTCTCTTGTAATCCCGGTTGACGCATCTGTTTGCGAGGATTGTCTAGAAGAATTGAGGAATCCAAATGATTTTCGTTACCAATATCCATTTATTAATTGCACTCAATGTGGTCCACGATATACGATTATTTCGGAATTACCCTATGATCGTCCTTACACTTCGATGAAAGAGTTTCAGCTCTGTGATTATTGTAAAGAAGAGTATGAAAATCCTTTTAATCGACGTCATCATGCTCAGCCCATCGCATGTCCAACCTGTGGCCCCACAGTTACCTTATTAAATAAAGATGGAGAAGAATTAGCAACTCACTCTAAAGCCATTAATATGGCACAATTGCTCTTAAAAGCAGGTGAAATTATCGCGATAAAAGGGCTAGGAGGGTATCATCTTGCCTGTGATTCTACTAATGAAAAAGCAATAATAACCTTAAGAGAAAGAAAAAAACGTCTAAATCGTCCTCTAGCCATTATGGTTCCCACACTAGAAGCAGCAAAAGAATGGGGTGTTATTTCTGAGATAGAAGAAAAGGTTCTTAAATCTGCAGCAGCCCCTATTGTGATATTAAAACAAAAAGAAAACACTAACTTTCCACTACAAGCATTGGCTCCTAACTTAAAATCTATTGGTGTAATGCTAGCATACACTCCTCTCCACTATTTACTCTTTGAAAATAGTAATCTACATTCTCTAGTGATGACTAGTGCAAATTCATCAGGGTTACCAATTTTATATAAAGAAGATCAACTCTCCACTATTAAGGATATTGCTGACTATGTTTTAACAAATAATCGTGAAATTCTGCATCCTCTAGATGATTCTGTCGTGCGGGTTGTGGAACAAAAACTTTATTATATTAGACGTTCTCGTGGCTATGTACCAGATCCTATTATCACTACTCAAAAGGTCCATAATATAGTGGCATTAGGTAGTTTACAAAAAAACACCTTTGCGATTGGCAGGGAAAATCAAATATTTGTAGGCCCTCATATTGGGGATATGGAGCACGTTGAGGTGACCGATTTTTCAAAAAACGAGTTGAAGCATTTATTAAGATGGCTGGAAGTAGAGCCTAAAAAAATAGCAATAGATAAGCACCCTCATTTTAAATTATGGGAAATTGCGAAGGCTGCTCAATTAATTCCTGTTCAGCATCATCATGCACATCATGTCTCTTGTATGGAGGATAACCAATTAATAGAACCTGTTTTTGGAATCATCTTAGACGGAACAGGCTTTGGTGAGGATGGCCATATTTGGGGCTTTGAGATTTTATTTGGTGATGCAAAGAAATATCAAAGGCTTGCTCATTTAAAATATACGCCACTTCCAGGGGGAGATTATGCCATCAAAGAGCCATGGCGTAACGCAGTAGGAATGTTAATTAGTTATCTTGGAGAAGAAGGAAAGAATTTAGCAAAGCGATTGTTTTTCGGTAAAGAAAATGAAATTGATATTTTAAATAATATGATGAATAAAAAGGTGAATTCTCCTTTAGCAGGGTCATGTGGACGTCTTTTTGATGCGGTTAGTGCTATTTTAGGGATCTGTGATAAAGCAACCTATGAAGGGGAACCAGCAATACGCTTATCAGAATTAATGCCATTGAATATAGAGTATAGAGGGATAGAAATAAATACGTATCCTTACCAAATTTCTGAAAATAGCCACAAAGAATTAGAAATTGATTTTTCTATGATGCTTCGAACCATTGTACAAGAGCATTTAGCGAAAAGATCTTTGATAGAAATAGTTGAAGCCTTTCACCAAACCGTTGTAATGGCGATTGTAAATGCGATGGAAGTTCTGTCAGGTCAGAATCCATTACTGAATAAGCAGGTGGTATTATCTGGTGGAAGCTTTCAAAACCCCTATCTATTAATCCAAATTCGGAAAGAATTAACAAATCGAGGATTTCAAGTATTTACTCATAACACAATACCAAGCAATGATGGGGGCATCGCGCTAGGACAACTCATTATTGCTGCAAATCGTTGATAACCGATTTGTTGATGGTTAAGAGAGGAGGATTTGTATGTGTATCGGAGTTCCTGCGAGAGTGATAGAAAAAGATGAATTTACAGCTTTAGTAGATGTACTTGGTTCAAAAATGAGGGTGGGGATTATCTTTGTCCCAGAGGTAATCCCTGGAGAATATGTCCTCATTCACGCTGGGCAAGCAATGACGATTGTTGATGAAGAATATGCAAAGCAAAGCATGGAGGAATGGAGGAAAATAGCAGATGCAAAAGGTTTTGACTGAAGCCTCTAATCCAGAATTAGCACGTAAAATAATCAAACAGATACAAAAGCTATCATTGACCTATAAAGAAAAAAACGGCCGGATTCCTGCATTAATGGAGGTATGTGGCTCCCATACGATGGCATTAGCTCGTACTGGAATAAAAAGAATTCTACATGAGGATGTGCGATTAATTTCAGGTCCAGGATGCCCAGTTTGTGTTACTGATCAAAAATCAATTGACAGTATGATTGAATTAGCCAAACAAAAAAATAGAATCGTTTGCACCTTTGGCGACATGATGAGAGTTCCTGGTTCTAAAGGCTCTTTAACCAAAGCTAAAAGTGAAGGAAGCGATATTCGAGTAGTTTATTCTCCGACTGATGCGGTACAAATCGCGAAACAGAATCCCACCAAGGAAGTTATTTTTCTAGGAATTGGCTTTGAAACCACAATCCCAGTCTTACTTGCTGCAATCCAAATGGCTGAACAAGAAAAAGTAGCCAATTTTTCCATGTGGTTAAATACTAAATTAATTGAGCCAATCCTAACATATCTTTTAGATACAGGTGAAGTAAATATCGATGGTTTTATCTTACCAGGGCATGTTTCGATGATTATTGGAGAGGAAAGCTATCAATTTTTAATAGAGCAGTATAAAATCCCAGGTGTTATTAGTGGATTTGAAGCCGTGGAAATGTTAAGTAGTATTTACAAATTGTTAAAAATGTTAATTAAAGAAGAAGCTTTTATTGAAAATGATTATCGTAGTGTTGTGAGTTATTCAGGTAATCTTATTGCAAAGAAGATGATGAGTACCTATCTTCAGCCAATAGATGAGGCTTGGCGAGGAATTGGAGTTATAAAGAATAGTGGTTTACGTTTTAAGGATCACTATCAGCATTTTGATGCTAAAAAGAAGTTTAATATTGAAGTAGCAGAGCCAGTAAAGACAAAATGTCGATGTGGTGAAATTATTCGAGGATTAATTTTGCCAGAGGAGTGTTCATTATTTGGAACTGCTTGCACTCCAATCAAGCCAATTGGACCTTGCATGGTATCTAGTGAGGGAACCTGTGCGGCTCATTATACTTATCTTCGGGAGGTGAATTAATGGAAGAAAGGATCAGCTTAGCACATGGGGATGGCGGAGAGTTAGCCAATCAGCTGATAAAGGAGCTGTTTATTGAAGCCTTTGGACATAGAGAAGAAGCAAAGCTGGATGCGGCGATACTTTCTCTAAAAGCGGAGAAAATCGCGATTTCTACGGATAGCTTTGTGGTTCATCCAATTTTCTTTCCGGGAGGGAACATTGGAAAATTAGCGGTGACCGGAACAGTGAATGACCTTGCAGTAAGTGGAGCGGTTCCTCTTTATTTAACCGTTGGATTTATCATCGAGGAAGGTTTATCAATTTATGAATTAAGAGAAATTGTCAATTCAATTGCCGCAGAGGCTAAAAAAGCACAGGTGAAAATCATTGCTGGAGATACAAAGGTAGTAGAAAAGGGCAAAGCAGAGGGGGTGTACATCAATACAACAGGTCTTGGTGTTATCAATAGACAACAGCTTCATCCTGAAACGATAACAGTAGGGGATTCCGTCATTATTAGTGGAACCATAGGAGATCATGCCATCGCCATTCTTTCCGCTAGAGGAGAATTAGGGATACAAACAGATTTAGAAAGTGATTGTGCCTCTCTAAACCTGATGATTCAGAATGTCCTTCAATCAACAGAACACGTAAAAATCATGAGGGATCCAACTAGAGGAGGTCTTGCCACAAGCTTAGTAGAAATTAGTGAAGATTTTAATGTGACAATAGAACTTGAGGAAACAAGTTTACCGATAAAAGAACAGGTCGATGGAGTATGTCAGATTTTAGGGTACGAGCCGATTTATTTAGCCAATGAAGGGAAGGTGATTTTTATTGTGGATTCAAAAGATGAGCAACTAGTACTATCCATTCTTCAACAGCACCCATTAGGGAAAAATGCAAGAGTAATCGGAAAGGTAAAGGAGAACACAAAAAGTGGTTTATTAATGCGTACAGCATTAGGTAGTACTAGGCGATTAGATCGATTAACAGGGATTCTATTACCAAGAATTTGCTAGTTTGAAGGAAAATATAGAACAATTAGAAAGACTACCGAATATTATGGGCTATAGAAGAATAGAGCTTTAAGGAGGACTTTCTAATGCAGAATAACAGAATTCAAATGATACAATTCGAAATTAATTATACAACGAATGAAGTAAATAACTACATGCGGATGCTATACCAAGTTGGAGATATTTACAATAAAAACATCCTATTAAACCATTTATGGGAGAAGGTAAACTATTTAGGATATTTAAACCAATTGATGACCACCTATATTCCTCAATCCCAACTTCCACAAAAACCTTCGCCAACTGTTCCTAATATAACTGTTCCTAATAAGACCTTCACAAAAGAAGAACTTGCCAAAGTTACTGGTAAAAATGGAAATCCCGCTTATATTGCTGTAAATGGGGTTGTTTACGATGTTACCAATAATGCAGCATGGGCTGCAGCAACTCATTTTGGCTTGTCTGCTGGAAATGACCTTACACAGGAGTTTAAATCCTGTCATCCGAGCGGGCAAAGAATATTGGATCAATTATCTGTTGTTGGGAGGCTGGTATTATAAAACGGGAAATTTTACCTCCAGAAGTAAATCAGCAGTGTTCCACTGCAAAGGGAATTATTCAGACCACCATTGCTGCTATTAACCAAAGTAAAATAACAAAGAAAAAACTAGTTTGGCTTGAATTAACAGGGTGCTCCGGAAATATTATTTCACTATTAAATGGTACAAATCCAGATGTTGAATTTCTTATTACTACAATGACAGAGCTTGTTTATAGTAATAGTTTAATGGCTGCTGAAGGGGAAAGAGCAATCCAAAAATTGATGGATTTAGTAAATAGTGATGAAGAGTTTATTCTTGCAGTAGAAGGAGCAATCGCCACTAAAAATGATGGTTTATTTAATATTATTGGTCGGTGGCAAGGGGAGCCATTGACAGCGTTAAAGGCGGCCAAAATGTTAGGTGAAAAAGCGATGCATATTATTGCTGTCGGTGCCTGTGCAACACATGGAGGTTTTTCTGCAGCTAAACCAAATCCTTCTGGTTCTGTTGGCTTGCAAACCATTTTACCAGATAAAAAAGTGATTAAGCTTCCAGGATGTCCAACCCATCCAGATTGGTTTTTAGGAACCCTAGCAAGTCTTCTGATGTACGGAGAAATTGAATTAGACCGCCGAGATCGTCCTCTTTTATTTTACAGTACTACCATTCATGATCGTTGTCCAAGAAGGACCTATTTTAATCAAGGAATTTTTGCCAAAAAGCTAGGAGAAAAAACTTGTCTATTTAAATTAGGCTGCCGTGGTCCTGTTACTAGAACGGACTGTCCTACTAGACAATGGGATGGTTATGTCAATTGGCCAATTGGAGCAGATACGCCATGTATCGGTTGTGCGCAATTTGGATTTCCGGACCAAATGTCACCTTTTATAAGTTTTGATACAACGGAGGAATCATAAATGGAAAAGATTATTGTGAACCCCGTAACGAGAATTAGTGGATTTATGGAAATTGAAGTCCATGTTGAAAATAATGTAGTTGTGGATGCACAAACAAAAGGACTACTGCTAAGAGGCTTTGAGCAAATGTTAGTTGGTAGAAGTCCTTTCGACGCGGTTTATTTTACTCAACGAATTTGTGGTATTTGTTCAACTGCTCATGCAATGGCCTCTTCTTTAGCGTTAGAGGATGCATTACATATTCAAGTATCTGAACAAGGCAAATATTTACGAGATATACTGCATGGATGTGAATTCCTACAAAACCATATCCGACATTTTTACCAATATACCGTACCAGATTATGTGAAGCTACCAACGGTTCATCCTCTTGATAATGAACATGATGATTATCGATTGCCAGAAAAAATTAACAAGAGAATTTCGGATAATTATTTTAAATCGTTAAAGGTTAGTCGTTTGGCTCATGAAATGTTAAGTGTATTAGGGGGAAAAGCTCCTCATAATCATGGGATCTTTGTTGGAGGAATTGCTGCTGCAGCAACAACCGATAAGATTATAAAGATGAAATCCTTACTTCAGGAGATTTTAGTTTTTATAAATGAGCAGATGCTTCCTGATGCTTATTCCATTGCAGAATATTATCCAGATTATTTTAAAATGGGAAATAGCTTTGGAAATCTCTTGAGCTTCGGAGTCTTTAACCACTATAAGGAATTAGGAACTCTATATGTTGATCCTCTTGTATTTACTGTGAATAAGGATGGAAAAGGAGGTATTATTAAACCATTTAACCAGAAGAATTTAACAGAGAATATTGATTATTCTTGGTATAAAGGGGCGAAGAATGAATATACCCCAACAGAAATTACTACTACACCCGATATGAGTAATCCAAAAGCTTATTCCTGGGTTAAGGCACCTAGATATAACAATCTTCCTTACGAGGTTGGACCACTCGCAAGATTATGGCTTACTGGAGAATACCGGAATGGACTTTCTGCGATGGATCGTACATTAGCTCGTGCAATTGAAGCGAAGAAGATTGCAGAGATATTAACAATATTACTTGATTCACTCCTTCCAAACATTTTTGTTCAAGAAAAGTATGAAGCTCCGCAGCATGCAGAGGGCTCTGGCTTGATTGATACAACAAGAGGTGCGCTTGGGCACTGGTTAAAAATCGAAAATAAAGTCATTTCTTTTTATCAAATAATTACCCCTTCAGCATGGGATTTTTCTACAAGGGACACAAACTATCGAGGCACTGCTGAGGAGGCGGTAATTGGTACAAAAATCAGGGATATGAAGCAGCCAGTAGAACTTGGACGTATTCTTCGCTCCTTTGATCCATGTATGTCTTGTGCAACCCATGTTTATAGTCCAGGACATGAAACAACCACAATAAGGATTTTATAAAATGAACAGTACTAAAATTACAATACTAGGTATAGGAAATCGATTGATGATGGATGATGGGGTAGGGATTATTCTAGTGGAGGAACTGATGAAGGATAACACATTTAATCAGTTCGACCATGTCCAATATGTAGTTGGAGAATCTGATATCGAGTTTTGCCTTGATATAATAGATCAATCCGATTTCACCATAATTATAGATGCGATGAATACAGGTGACATTCTAGGTAAAGTAACGTCCATTCCTTTTGAGGATATAGCTATTCATAAACTTGGAATATCTCCACATGACCAACATCTGTTTCTCTCCATTTCACAGGCTAGTCATTTAAAGGGAGTGGTCATTGGTATAGAGATAGAGGAGATAGAGTTTTACTATGGTCTAAGTACTCAATTGCAAAGCAAGCTGACATGTGTAAAAAATGAAGTAGTAGAGGCGATAGAATTGATATTGCTTAAATATTAACAGCGTTTCTTCAAATATGAAGAAACGTTTTGTTTTACTTTCGCTATAGAATTGGAGACAAGCCAAGTTTTTCTAATTATGATAAAATAAAAGTAGAGTAGAGACCCATATGCTAAATAACGTTTTGAATGAGGAGGACTCTCATGAAAATTAATGGAAGGTTTTATGAATGGTTCGCTAGTCGATTAAAGATTCATCAAGAGCTTGGTGAAATTTCGAGTGAGCAAGTCCATCAAATACTTTCTCACTATGAGGTAAAGCAGTTTAGTTTTATCCGTATACTTGTCACCCTAGGAGCTATACTAATTGGGTTTGGTGTATTATCGTTTATTGCAAGTAACTGGGAGACATTAGGGAAACCGATGCGTCTAGGACTAATTTTTGCAAGTTATAGTATATCATTATTCACCGGATTTAAGCTAAGAGATAATTTACCGAAAACTAGTAGAAGTCTTATTTACCTAGCAATGATAATTTATGGTGCAGGGATCTTTTTAATCGGTCAAATGTTTCACTTTGCAGGGCATTTTAGTGGTGCATTTTTACTTTGGGCAATTGGGATTATTCCAATTTCCATTTATTTGAAGGATGAATTATTATTTCTATTTGCACAAATATTAACGTTTGTGTATTTTGATGGATCACTTTTTGAATCGCATCCTTACTGGATTTATGCTCTTATTGTATTATTTTACTTGGTGCAGCGGTATTTTTCTGCGATTCACTTATTTATCACCAATGCCCTTGTGATTAATTGGTTGATTTATATGATGGCAGAGACCCTTGATATCGAAGTAATTTTAATTCTTTTCACCTTATTTTTCCTTGGTATTGGATTGTTTTTCTATAAATTTACCAATTCTTCCTATGTGTTTAAAATTCAAGGAGCGTTACTGTTTGGAATCACTGGATTTATTTTAACCTTTAAAGATGTCTGGTACTATTCAATGGCGATCAAAATAGCTCAACCAGGTAGTATCATATTTTCTATTATATTTCTAATGTTTTTGCTTTTCTTAATCCGAAAGGAAAATTTGTTTGCTCTCGCATTATTTGGTGTCATCATTATTCGCTTTTACTTTGATACGATGTATGATTTTATGCCGAAATCCTTATTCTTTTTAACGAGTGGATTAATATTACTCTTCTTTGGCTACTATTTTGAACGGAAACGTAAAGAGATAAGGAAGGGAAGTGATAGCCATGAGTAAAAAATTATTTTTCAGCTTTGCCATCACACTTCCAATCATTATTTTAATGGGATTGCTTTATACTCCGTTGATGACCTATGTACTCGGGGATGAAATCGTACTAAAAACAGTGCCTTTAGATCCAAGAGATCCCTTTCGAGGAGATTATGTTCGACTTAATTTTGAAATCAATCAAATAAACAGTAGTTTGATTGATAAAAGCGTGTTTGAAAATGCGGAAAAAAATAATAGAAAACGATCAATCCGTGTGTATGTGTGGCTAGATACCATATCTGGAGTAGACGAAGTAGTGCGTGTCTCTCTTGACAAGCCTGAAAACAATCGTTTTTTAAGCGGACAAATTTCAACCTACTTCTTAACCGATAATTATTATCGTGTAGATCAAGAAAAAATTCAAGTTAAATACTCACTCGATCGCTATTTTGTCCCAGAAAATACAGGAACTGAACTTGAAGATTTAGCTCGAAGTGGGGACCTGTATGTAAAGGTGAAAGTATATCATGGGTATCCAGTCATCATCGAGACTTTGACAAAAACACCTTGATTTTTATCGTTTGTTACTATGTCAATAGAGATTGTTCGACTTATTTAAGGAGGAAGGAATATGAAAGCATTTGTTCATGAAGGAGAAGCAGGTTTAATTGGCGCAAAATATATAGATATAGAGGAAAAACACCCTTCAAATAAAGAAGTAAAAGTCAGATTGAAATATGCAGGTTTAAATCATCGTGATTTATTTGTACTTTATCGCCATGGAGTAAATGACCCAGCTTTAATTATTGGTTCTGATGGAGCGGGTGTAATTGAGGAAATAGGTTCTGAGGTATCTGGTTTTCAAATTGGTGATGAAGTGGTGATTAACCCAAGCTTAGGATGGAAAGATAAGAGCGATGCTCCACCAGAGGGATTTCAAATTTTAGGGTTACCAGATCATGGAACGTTTGCCGAAAAAATAGTCATTTCTGCAGAGAATATTGAATTAAAGCCAGATCATTTGAGTTGGGAGGAGGCAGGAGTATTACCATTAGCGGCATTAACAGCTTATCGAGCTCTTTTTACTAGAGCAAAAGTAAAATCGACAGACACAATTCTTTTGCCTGGTGTTGGAAGTGGAGCTGTCACATATCTCCTCCTATTTTCTAAAGCAATCGGTGCACGTGTTATTGTAACCTCTCGTTCTGAATTAAAAAGACAGAAGGCATTAGAACTAGGTGCAGATGTTGCATTAGATAGTAATAGTGATTGGGAAGAAGCTTTAAAAGGGGAAAAGGTGGATGTGGTTATTGAAACAGTAGGTGCAGCAACCTTTAATAAATCAATCAAGCAACTTCGGAATGGGGGCACTATTGTTACTTTTGGTGCTTCTGCAGGTGATGTAGTTGATTTGGATCTTCGTAGCTTTTTCTATGGGCAATTGAATTTACTTGGTACAACGATGGGAAGCAGTGAGGAATTTAAAGAGATGCTAGACTTTGTTAGTAAACACAAAATCAAACCTGTAATTGACAAAGTATTTGAGCTAAGTGAAGTGGACCAAGCATTAAAGCGAATGGATGAAGCAGAACAGTTTGGTAAGATTGCCATTCGAATTAGTGAGTGATACAGTGATATAAAAAAGTTGATAAAATTTTAAGGCAAGGGAAGATAATATTCTCTTGCCTTTGTTTTATCGTTAAATATGCTTTAGTGATTTTCAGTAATTCGGTCTAACGATTTTTCTGCAGGACCTTCTACTACTTCCCCAGTATAAGAGAATCTAGATCCATGACATGGACAATCCCATGTTCGTTCTCCACTATTCCAATTCAACTCACAACCTAAATGTGTACAAGTGGTATCAACAATATAAAGCTTGCCATGATTATCACGATACGCACCAGCTCGTTTACCATTTATAGAAACTACTCCACCTTCATCCTTATCTAAATCCTCAGGAGCTTTTTTTGGACTTTCGAGTTTACCACTTATCAAGTGCTTTGCAACATCCATATTTATACTAATGAATTTTCTAAGGCTTGGGTCCATATAGAACCTAGATGGGCTATATAATTCTTGATATGGATTTTCTCTTTTAAAAATAAGATCGGTCATCAGTAAAGCGGCAGCTGTACTATTTGTCATTCCCCATTTACGATATCCAGTGGCTACTAATATGTTATTTTGATTGGCTGTAAGATAACCAACATAAGGAACTTTATCAAGGGTAGTTAAATCCTGTGTAGACCACCGATAATTAGCCTCATTTATCCCAAAGGTCTTTTCACCAAAGTCTTGTAATGCGTTATAATGCTTCATTTCATTATTGCTTTGACCTGTTTTATGACTTTCCCCAATAACGAGTACCAATTTCTCCCCATTATTTTTAGTATAGCGTAAAGATCTAGTTGGATTTTCAGCGTTAATGTACATACCTTCTGTGTATTCTTTATTTGTTTTTACACCTAAGACATATGCTCGCTCTGCATACATTCTAGAAAAATAAAGTCCTCGAATCCCGTAAAAAGGAAAATGTGAAGCAATAACAACATAATTTGCTTTGATTTTATTGCCTTCTCTAGTAATAACAGTAGGTCGAGCTCCTTCTTCAATGTCTACTGCTACAGTATTTTCATAGATAACACCACCTTGCTTAATATAATCATCTGTAAGGTGGTACAAATACTTGAGGGGATGGAATTGAGCTTGGTTTTTCATTACTAGTGCAGCTTTAACTGGAAGGTTTTCAATAGGAAGTTTTTCTAACAAATCCCCATTAATTCCTAAGGTTTGATATGCTTCAAATTCAGTTTGAAGCTTACTAACATATTGATCTGAGTTAGTATAAATGTAGGCATCCTGTTCTGAAAAGTCACATTCTATTTTTTTTTCTTTAATCGTCTTGCGAATAAAACTTAATGCTTCGGTATTTGCATTGTAATAAAGTTGAGCTATTTCCTTACCCATATGCTGAATAAGTTCATCATAGATTAAGTCATGCTGGGCTGTTACTTTTGCAGTGGTATGTGCGGTTGTTCCATGTAGGATTTTATCGGCTTCAATAATTGCAGTCTTTTGTCCTTCTTTGCTTAAGAGGAAAGCAGTTGTAATTCCTGTGATTCCTCCACCTACAATTACAACGTCAACGTCAATATCCTCATTCAGCTTATCGAATGATTTATAGTCAGTGGAATCTAGCCAGTATGGTGAATTAGATGTTGGTAATTCTTTAGAGGAAGAATAGTTCTTATTGTTATTGTCATTTACCATAAATACGCCTCCTATTTTAATTCATACTAAATAGTTTTTTCTAAAATCAAACTAAAAATGTATAACCTTGTTCTCATTTTATAGACCAAGGTTTTTATTATTTCATAGGGGAGTATAATTTAGCGCTTTAACTTTTTAAAGGACATGCCTTTAGAATCATTTTTATAATATAAAGAATATTAAATAAAATATTACAATATATTTTGTCAGGAATCCAAATTCCAATTATCTGAAAAGGAAGTGGTATTTTTGACAAAAAGAATAATTACCATTCTTTTCGTACTCGTATTTCTTCTAAGCTCTATAACAATGGCTATGGCGCAAAATGTAAAGCAACCAGTTGATTTCAAACAGTTACCAGAACAAGTAGACAGAAACAACAATAAGCTTTTTGACAATCTAGAGGAAATTTTAAAGGGAACAGACCATCAAACGAAGATTCCAGTAATTGTTATGCTTAACTCTGAGTTTTCTGCAAAAAAGAAAGAGATTGAAAAAGGAATTGGATTACTCAATACAAAGTTTGAGTATAGTAATGCATATCAAGGATTTGCTGCTGATTTAAATAAAGGGCAGATTATGGCATTAGAAAAAATGCCTTTTGTAAAACAAATTGAATATGATATGCCTGTACAGGCAACAATGGAAACAGCCAATAACTGGTTTGGAGTAACGAAAGCAAAAACAGATTTTGGCCTAGATGGTGATCGTGATGGTGTTTTAAGTAGTTATAGTAAAAATGATGTTGTTGTTGCAGTCATTGATACAGGAATTGATGCGACACATATTGACTTAGATGGGGGCAAGGTAATTGGATGGAAGGACCTTGTTCGCTCTAAAACTGCACCTTATGATGACAATGGTCATGGAACACATGTATCAGGAATCATAGCAGGTACTGGTGAAGGAAATGTAAGTTACAAAGGTGTCGCTAGTGGTGTTGCTTTAGTTGGAATTAAGGTGCTTGACCGACGTGGAAGTGGGTCTATGAGTACAGTTGATGCAGGTATAGACTGGGCAATTCAAAATAAGGATGTTTATGGTATCAAGGTAATTAACCTATCTTTAGGAACTTCAACAAGTTCAGCAGGGACTGATTCTACCTCACTTGCTGTTAATCGTGCATCGGCAAGCGGTATCGCTGTTGTAGTAGCAGCAGGAAATTCAGGTCCAGCCAAATATACTATTGGTTCCCCAGGAGCCGCTTCAGAGGCTATTACTGTCGCTGCAATGGCTGATGTTGGGGAAAACGGCTTTAATCTAGCAAGCTTCTCAAGTCGAGGACCTACTGCAGATGGTCGTATAAAACCTGATATATCTGCACCAGGCTACAATATTACTGCACCTAAGGCTAATTCAACAAATGCATATGTGACCTATAGTGGAACTAGTATGGCTACACCATTCACTGCGGGTGTAATCGCATTAATGCTTGATGCTAAGCCTACTTTAACGGTAACTGATATTAAAAATATATTGAACACTACAGCAGATGATTGGGGACCAACTGGAATTGATATTGATTATGGAAAAGGACGTTTACAAGCTTATGATGCGATAAAGGCTGCAGGAAATTATACAGGAACAGGTCCAGTTGTACCATCACATAACTATTATAGTGGTAATTTAAGTGGTACTGGAGCAAGTAATAACTGGACATTGAATGTAGCTTCAACAAGCGAGCCAGTTGCTGTTACTCTTGTTATAACCGATTGGACATCATCAGTTGATTTTGATCTTTATGTTTATGATCCAAGTGGAGTATTAATTGGCAAATCTGAAGGAACAACTCGACAAGAATTAGTAACCTTTAAACCTACAGTTACAGGGAACTACACGATTAAAGTAGCTTCTTATGCTGGTTCAGGCAATTATTTCTTTGATACTAGCTCCAATTAATCGGATACTGTTTTATGATGTAAAAGGTAGAGGATTTTTATTCTCTGCCTTTTTTTAATTTATCAAAACTACAGTGGAAAAATTAGGATTGGCTTCAAATGGATGAGTTTTATGGATAGTTGACACATTATTGATAAGGGAAAATTTAATTACAAACATCAAGGAGCGTTAACTATCATGAAAAAAATTAGTATTTTCTTTAGCATGATTATCGTCAGTACACTTTTATATTTTGCTGTTAATTCCTCCTTTGTTTATGGGGAAAATGCTTATCATTTTGGCTTTAAGAAAAGCAAGGATGGTCAATTAGCATCAATTGCACAAGAAGGTTTTATGGATATTATTAAAAAGTATGATGCGATCTTCCTTGGAAATACAGAAAAAAAGGAGCTTTATCTTACCTTTGATAATGGATATGAAAATGGGTATACAGAACAAGTATTAGATGTCCTTAAAGAGAAAAAAGTTCCTGCAATTTTCTTTGTGACAGGTCATTACGTTAAAACCGCACCAGAATTATTAAAAAGAATGGTTGATGAAGGACACCTAGTAGGAAATCATTCCTGGAGTCATCCAGACATGACTAGAATTTCAGAAACCAAAATTGCAGAAGAATTAGAAAAGGTGAAGGGAGAAGTCTTACAGCTAACAGGTCAAATGCAAATGAATTATCTACGCCCTCCGCGCGGGATTTTTAATGAGCAAACATTAGCAGCTAGTAAAAAAGATGGATATACCAATGTGTTTTGGTCTATTGCATATAAAGATTGGGAACCTAAATCACAAAAGGGATGGAAATATGCTTATGATAAGGTAACTGCTCAGCTTCACCCAGGTGCTGTTATCTTATTACATACAGTATCAAAGGATAATGCGGATGCATTAACACAAATCATCGATGAAGCGAGGAAACAAGGTTATCAGTTTAAAAGCTTGGACCAAATGACAATTAAAAATTATCATTAAAATGTGCAGACAGGCAAGAGTACTTTCTTTAGATTGCTATGGAATATGAAGGGAAAAACATAATGACGAAAAATATAGAATATGTGTTTATTGGAAAAGAGGTTTTTTTCATGGATATAAAAAAAGAGGTATTAAATCAGTTTGGTAAACATGCAGAAAGCTATGTTAAAAGTGAACTTCACGCAAAAGGAAATGACCTTAAACTGATGGTTGAAATATCAGGGACTAATAGCGAGGTAATATTATTGGATATAGCAACTGGAGGTGGACATGTCGCTAATGCATTTGCTCCGATTGTTAAGAAGGTAATCGCCTACGATATTACACCAGAAATTCTTTCGCAAGCAAAGAATTTTATAACTAAAAATGGTCATTTAAATGTGGAATTTGTACAAGGCGATGCTGAGGGTTTACCTTTTGGCGATTATTCCTTTGACTATGTAACATGTAGAATAGCGGCGCATCACTTTCCTAATGTAGAACAATTTATCAACGAAGTATATCGGGTATTAAAGCCAGATGGATATTTATTACTGATTGATAATGTAGCACCAGAAAACGAGGAACTTGATCAATTTTATAACGGGATTGAAAAGCAAAGAGATCCAAGTCATTATCGGGCATGGAAAAAGTCGGAGTGGATTCAATTTTTGGAGGAAAGAGATTTTAGTATTGATATTATGTTTAGGCATGAAAAAAGATTTAATTTTAATGATTGGTATGATCGAATGCAACAAAGTCAGGAGCTAAAAGAAGAATTACAGCAAAGGATGATTAACTCTACTGACAAAACGAAAAAACACTTTAAAATAAAGATTGTGGAGAACAGTGTATCTGAGTTTTTTGGTGAGTCCGTCTTAATAAAAGCGATGCGAAATTCTTAAGGGAAGGGAGATTTTAAAAATGCCATACGTTAACATTAAGATTACCAATGAGGGAGCAACAAAGGAACAAAAAAGGTTACTAATTGAAGGGGTTACTAATCTTTTAAAGGATGTCTTAAATAAAAATCCGTTGACTACGGTTGTTGTGATTGATGAAGTGGAAACCGATAATTGGGGAATTGGTGGGGAGAGCATTACTGAAAGAAGAAAACGTGGAGAATAACTAATTTAAAAAATAGGAATGGAAATAGAGTCATAGGTAATTAAATATCTATGGCTTTTTCTTTTTTTCACCTTCTCATTTTTTTGAATATTCGTTATAGTAGAGGGATAAGGATGGTGCAAAAATGATTACTGCAAACAAAATAGGACAAGAAACTCATGATTCAAACATAGATAATATTCTATTAACTATAGAGGAACAAGCTCGACTACAAAAACTAACCGAGAAGCAACAAGAAAAACATTTTGAAGTAGCCTTTTGTGGGCATTTTTCCGCCGGTAAATCAACAATTTTAAATACGTTATTAGGTGCTGAGGTATTGCCAACAAGCCCGATACCAACTAGTGCTAATATTATTGGAATAAAAAATGGAGAATTCGGCCTTTCTCTACGAACAAAAGACGGACAGGAAAAGATTTGGAATGGTGAAATTCCGTGGAATCAGGTTCGTAAATGGGGAATGAATGGACATGATATTTCTGAGATGACGATTACTGCTCCATTGCCTTTTCTTGGTGATCACAGCTGTATTTTAGATACTCCTGGTGTTGATTCAACTGATGAAGCTCATGAAGCAGTTACCGTAGAACAGCTATATACAACGGATGTCATTGTCTATGTAATGGATTATAATCATGTTCAATCAGAGACAAATCTTTATTTTCTGAAGCAATTATCCTTAGAGAAAAAGCCGATTTATATCGTTATTAATCAAGTAGACAAGCATAATGAAAAGGAAATACCCTTTTCCATATTTAATCAGTCAATACAAGATGTATTTCAGCGTTGGGAAATTCAATATAACGAGATATATTTCACCTCAATGAAGCATCCCCTTCATCCCTTGAATCAATATCGTCTATTTGAAAAAGAGATTAAATCCTTACTTTTTAATAGCAAAAATTTATTAGAGGGATCAATACAGTGCCTTGAGCAAGGGGTATATCAATCGGCAGTATATCGCTTACAGCAACAAAAGCTAGACGAAATAGATCAGATTCATAATGAAATGAAAGAAAAGGGCTACCACCTTGAACAATTAGAGGAACAACAGCAATTACAGGTTAATCTTCATTCTATTCAAACCTATGAACAAAAATTACAAGAGCAATTTGAACACGAATTGGGATCCTTATTTAAGACTGCAATTTTGTTCCCATTTACTACAACAGACTTAGCAAGAAGCTGGATTGAAAGTTTACAACCTGGCTTTAAAGTAGGCGTGCTTTTTTCTAAAAAGAAAACATTGGAAGAACAAGATCAACGATTAGAACGCTTAGTAAAAGAGCTTCAGGAAAAAATAAAATCACAATTGATTTTTCATGTTATCACTTATTTTCAAAGGGTAGATCGTTCTATTTTATCGAATGAAAGGGTTTTTGAAGAAGCCTTAAATAAAATCAATTTTTACGTGACACCAGAATGGCTAAAATCTCAGGTGAAGTTAGATCATTCTAGCAGGGATTATGTTTTTGTTTTTACACGTGAAATAACTACAATTATTGTTAGTGATCTTCGAAAAAAATCAAGAGAAGTCGTCGAGCTTCATATAGAAGGAATGAAGGAGTATATTCAAGAAGAGGAAAAGATACTTACTGAGAAGTTACGTGAATTTAAGCAGATTGAGGAGTATTCGAAAAAAATTGAAGATGTTACTTTAGAGTATACATTATTGATGGAGACGATGAATCAAAAATTAGCTATGTATCCATCAGCAAATCGTTTTAATCAATTGCTGATGGAAGCTTCTCATCAATCTTATCCTGAGTATGTTGAAAATGGATTATTAAATATCGTTCTTCCTGAGGAGAGTGTGATTGAGACAGACTGGAGGACTGAAGAAGTTAAACCTGGGCTTGAATTCTCTAAGGAAGAAATTGCGAGTTGGTCAAATAAAATTAAAGAAATTCTAATAAACCATAAAAGTACATCTATATTAGCACAAGAAAGAAATGACCTATTAGAGAGACTAAAGCGATATGAGCAGCAAACTTTTACTGTCTCTTTATTTGGTGCCTTTAGTGCGGGTAAATCTAGCTTTGCAAATGCACTTCTTGGAGATTATGTATTACCTGTTTCCCCAAATCCGACAACTGCGACGATTAATACAATTGAAAAGTCTACCAATGAATACGCTCATGGTACTGCAAGAGTCACATTGAAAACACGTGCTAACCTAAGCGAGGAGATTAAAGCGGTAAGTGAACAATTAGATCTATTCTTAGATATTGATCAAATAAATCATTGGAACCCAAATAAGCAGGAGTACATTTCTTCTTGGCAAAAGACATCAATTGATTATTTAATAACCATCAAAAAAGGATTAGCGGAAACAAGTTGGCAATTAGGGACTGCCTTTACGGTTCATTTGTCTGAAGTACAGCAGTATATTGCCGATGAACAAAAAGCATGCTTGATTGACAAGGTGAATATTTATTATGATAGTCCAATTACTAATAATGGAATTATTCTTGTGGATACACCTGGTGTAAATTCCATTCATGGTCGCCATACCAATGTCGCATTTCAACAAATGCGTTCTTCCGATGCGATCTTTTATTTAACCTATTACAATCATGCATTTTCAAAAGCAGATCAATACTTTCTACAACAAATGGGTAAAGTGAATGAAAGCTTTAGGCAGGATAAGCTGTATTTTATTATTAATGCTTCTGATTTGGCCAATAATGCTGGCGAATTAAATGGTGTAAAAAAGCATGTTCATGACCAGCTTGTAAGAAACGGAATTGAGCATCCAAGGCTATTTCATCTATCAAGCAAAAAAGGACTACATGCTAAAAAAGAAGGGTATGTGCAGGAGTGTTCCTTTACTGAGTTTGAAGCTATTTTTTACGAACAAACCATATTAGAGTTTAAACAGCTTAGTGTTAAGCTTTTAGCCCAGCAATTACAGCAGTTTGAAGACAAGATTAATGACAGCATTTCCTTTATGAATGCGGAACAATCAGAACAACAAGCACAGCATCAGAAGCTTCAACAGATCGTGAAAAATCAAACTGAACGTGTAAATCAGACTACCTTCCATTATGTATTAAGGGATGTATTATTTGAGTTGGATCAATTAATTTTATACCTTCGAGATCGTATGAGGTTTGTGTTAAGTGATTATTTCCCTCAAGCAATTAATGTTGCGGTTTTGACAGGTAATACCAAAAAGGAACTTCATCAGCAGTTAGTAAGTGCTATTAAAGAGTGGAAGGGTCTAGGAGAATATTTTTTAAAGCAGGAGTTAGAAGCGACTGTCATTCGTATGGAAGAAAAAATGAAAGCAAGGGCGAATCAATGGTTTTTGGATGAGCTGAAAAAATCCAGAAATGAGTTGCCATACCTTTATTTATCTGATGAGGTAAATGTGGATCCAATTCAAATTGGACTTCAGAATAAGCATCTTTCCATTGATTATCCAAAGTTTTTACCTTATCTTAAATCCAAAAAGGATTTCTTTGAAAACGGAATGATAAAACAGCTGAAAGAAGAATTAATGAAAGATGGTTTAGAAGCTGCAAACAATATTATCAGTTTTAGTGAAATATTTTTACAAAATAAATTTGAGCAACAAATTGACTCTCTTGAACAAGAATTAAAACAACGACTGATTACAGCATTCCAGCATGAAATGAATCGATTTGAAGCGTTATTTGATCATCAAGAAAAGGCTTTGTTAATCAATGAATATAAAAGTCTTTATCTTTTTTTGGGGGATTATAAATGAAGAAAATTTATGAAACAGAACGACTTATATTGAAAGTATTGGATAAAACCAATGCTAATCTAGTTTTAGACTACTATCTAAGGAATGAATCCTTTTTAGAAGAATGGGAAACAAAAAAGGATCAGAACTTTTATACAAAAGAATATCACCAAGAACTACTATCCAAAGAATTAATGAGCATTGAAAACGACAATATGTTAAGATTATGGATTTTTAAAAAGAATGATGACACCAAGATAATAGGTTCTGTTGGTTTTAATAACATAGTAAGAGGAGCATTTCTATCCTGTCATTTAGGATATAAATTAGACAAGGACGAAATTAATAAGGGGTATATAACCGAGGCAATCAAGAAAGGGATCGATATTATGTTTGATGAATACGGGTTGCACCGAATTGAAGCTAATATCATGCCTAAAAATAAACGTTCATTTAGGGTAGTTGAAAAATTAGGTTTTTATAATGAAGGGCTGGCATACAAATATTTAAAAATTAATGGCAAATGGGAAGACCATATCCATATGGTTCTATTAAATGACATGGTGTAATTAAAAAAAGGGGGAAGCAAAACATTGTTTCCCCTTTAACTATAGTAAAGCATTGATGGATGTGATTATACCTGTAGTAATTAAAAGGATTAATATTGCTTTTTTAAAAGTCTGCTCATTTATTTTTTTAGAAATGTAAATCCCAGCAATCGTACCTAAGATTAAGATAATAAGGTTAGAGCCAGTGAACTTGATTACATCAGATGTGATGTAGCCACTTAAGGCAAGAGTAATAATAGTGATCACATTGGTAATGATGAAGTATGCATTGGTATTAGCCCTAAACTTATTTTTGTCATATCCTTCATTGGCTAAAAACAAAACTATAGGTGGACCACTCATCGAAATACTTCCATTCAAAACCCCACTAATAAACCCAGCAATACTAAAAGATAGTGTCTTGTTTTTTAAGCTAAGTTTATATCCTTTGTACATTGCTAATGAAGTAATTAGGATGATAATTCCAATTAAAAACTTTAAGATCTCTGGATCTAGTTTATTTAAGCCGTAGACTCCAATCGGAATACCAAGAATCCCCATAACGATAAGAACCCAAATTTCCTTTAAGACAATATGTTGTCTTACAGAAAATATAATCATGGTATTGACGACTAATCCGAAAAGAATAAATGACGGAACTAAAATTTTTAAAGGGAGAAAGATTGTTAATAGCGGAGCTACAATTAGTACAAAACCGAAGCCTACTGCTCCTTGTACAGCACTTGCAAAGAATATAATAAGAGACGATATTAGGAAGATTGCTAGATTAGTCATTGATTTACTCCTCGTAGGCGTAGAATTAGTCACTAATCTATTTTATTCCTAGATGAATTTTTTGTATATATAAAGCTTATATGAAATTAATTTCTTAAGATTGAATTCATAACTACTTTGGATAGGAGTGATGGTTTAACATCTGGAGATATCAGGATAAAAGGAATTAATCTTAAAGCATAGAATTAAATAATACTAGACTACGACTCTATGAATAGGTTAGGAGTGATGATAATCGAAACAAAACAAGTGCTTGGGAAAACAATAAATCAGTGGATCGCAGATTACCCGTTATTTGACAAATTAATCAAAACAGAAGAAGTATTCTGGATTAACTTTAATTACGAAAATGTTCAGAGTGCCATAAAAAAGATCAACTTATCCATTAATGATGTGAAAGATGCAGAGAAGCGATTACTTCGTTTTGCATCATATATTGAAAAAGTATATCCAGAGACAAAAGTAAATAAAGGAACCATTGAATCTCCCATTGTGCCAATTCCTAATATGAAAGAGAAACTAGAAAACTTGTATAACCAAAAAATATCAGGAAATCTATTAATGAAGCTTGATTCTCATCTTCCTATTTCAGGCTCGATAAAAGCTAGAGGAGGAATTTACGAGGTATTAAAACATGCTGAACAGTTGGCTGTTCGTGAGGGCCTATTGTCTATCCATGATAATTATTCAATTTTAGATAACGAAAAATTTAAACACTTCTTTTCCAAATACACCATTGCCGTTGGCTCTACCGGAAATCTAGGATTAAGTATTGGAATCATTAGTGCTAGCTTAGGATTTAAGGTTATTGTTCATATGTCAGCAGATGCAAAGCAATGGAAAAAGGATATTTTAAGAAGTAAAGGTGTTCAAGTAATTGAATATCAGTCTGATTATAGTAAAGCAGTTGAAGAGGGAAGAAAACTATCTGATACTGATTTGATGAGTCATTTTATCGATGATGAGAATTCTATTGATCTATTTCTGGGATATGCTGTTGCTGCACTTCGGTTAGAGCAGCAATTGAAAGATTTATATATAAAAGTTGATGAGGACCATCCACTCTTTGTTTATATTCCCTGTGGAGTAGGGGGGGGGCCTGGTGGGGTAACCTTTGGCCTAAAGCTAATCTTTCAGGATAATGTCCATTGTTTCTTTGCGGAACCAACACATTCACCATGTATGCTGATTGGTTCGATGACAGAACTGCATGATCAGGTTAGTGTACAGGATTTTGGCATTGATAATATTACTGCCGCTGATGGATTAGCTGTTGGCAGAGCTTCTGCATTTGTAGGAAAGACGCTAAAGAATCTACTAAGTGGAGTTTACACAATAGAGGATACCATGCTTTTTAAACTACTAGCTACTCTTACTGATACTGAGGGAATAAAGTTAGAGCCTTCAGCACTCGCGGGCTTAGCAGGACCTGTTAAATTATTATCTACTACACAAGGGGAGAAATACTTAATTGATCACAACCTAAAGGATAAAATGACCCAAGCAACGCATATTGTTTGGGCTACTGGTGGAAGTATGGTACCAGCAGAGGAAATGGATAAGTATTATCATCAAGGAGTTTATCTATCACAAAAAACGGAGGAAAAATCATGATTGAAACGAAACGTTTAATGTTAATTCCTTTTACATTGGATTATGTAAAAGCAGCTATTAAAGGAAAAAAAGAGCTTGAAGCTATATTGCAATATCAAGTAGCTGACCAATGGCCAAATCAAGACTATGCAGAAATATTACCCTATAAAGCTAGTGCATTCGAAAAAGATCCTTCAAAAAGTAAATGGAGCTTTATTGTAATACATAAAGAAGATCAAAAGCTGATAGGAGAGATAGGTGGAAAAGGTGGTCCTGATGAAAATGGAACGGTGGAAATAGGGTATGGAATCGTAGAAGAATATCGTAATAAAGGATATGCAACAGAAATGGTTAATGGGCTAGTAAACTGGCTAAACACTCATCCAGAAGTGAATAAAATTATCGCTGATTGTTTAATAGAGAATTTACCATCGATAAAAGTACTTGAAAAATCCGGATTTCTTCAGACCCATAAAGATGATGAGTTAATATATTGGGAGTATAAAGAGTAGGGAGGGAAGAGGATGATATGTCCATGGTGCGATAAAAATACCACTCCGGTCGATGGGTTCTGTCCTAGCTGTGGTAATGAGTGGATTACTGATTTTGGTACTGGTGAATTTAATGAAGCTGAGCTTGAGGAATATGTAGAAACGAAGCATGAAATGACTTGTCCACGCTGTTCTGCCGAGATGACATATGCTGGTGAGGAAAAATTGCAACGAGGGTCGTCTATCGAAAATTTATTTTTTGGAGAACTAGGTGAGCTGTTTAAAGGTACTGTAAATTTAGATACCTATATTTGCACGAAGTGTTTCAAAGTTGAATTTGAGTTAACGAATAGAGATAAAAAATATATCCAGCAATTAAGACATTCTCAAATGGATTGAGTTTTACAGAATTGACACTCTGACTAATCAGAGTGTTATTTTTATTTGTCAAAAATAAATAGTTATAAAATTCAGAATAATTAATAAAATTAAAATATGAGAGGTGATTCATGTGTCAGAATTGGAAAAACGGATCGTTGAAAACAAAAAGAGCGATCTTTCATCGTTAACGAAAAGAGGATTAAGAACGAGAACCAAGCTTCTCAATGCTGCGGAGAAAATATTTGGTGAAAAAAGTTATTATGAGGCTTCCATAGTAGATATTACACAACAAGCAAAAGTGGCACAAGGAACGTTCTATATATATTTTTCCTCAAAAAAAGAGATATTTGAAGAATTAATAAAAAAGTTAAGTAAAGACTTCCGGAATGAAATCCGAATAGCAGTTTTAAATGCAAAGAGCATTAAAGAAGCACAAATCATCGGATTTACAACCTTTTTTCATTGGGTAAAAGAGCATAGGGATTTATATAAAATTGTTCAACAATCTGTAGTTGTAAATGAAGAACTTCACCAGTGGTATTATGAACGAATTGCACAAGGGTACATCAAAGGACTTGAAGACGCGATGAAGGGAGGAGAAGTAAGAAAATTCAACCCAGAAACCGTTGCTTATGCTTTGATGGGAATTAGTTCATTTATTGGTATGAGGTGGGTTTATTGGGAAAACAGTGATGTTCCAGATCGTGTTTTGGAGGAAGCAATTAATGTGATTTTTGAAGGAATTCAAAGTTAAGGAGAGGAGGATATTATGCAGGGTATATTTTATTGGATAGATAAAAGAGCACAGATTACCCCAAACCGTGTTGCCTTAATCGGGGAAAGAACTAGAATGACTTATGAAAAAATGGCTGATGCGATAAGGGGCATATCAAATCAATTGAGCCAAACCTATGGAATCAAAACAGCTGATCGAGTAGCGATATTATCTGGTAATAGCATCGATTATTTACTCTTATTATTCGCTATTGCAAAAATAGGTGCTATTGCTGTACCTCTAAATATTCGTTTAACCAAAAATGAATGGAGCTATCAAATTAAGGATAGTCAAACATCAACATTAATCATGACGAAAGATTTCAAAGAGATAAGCGAAGAATTACAAGATGATCAACTTATTAATTTATTAATTTCGCTCGAAGATTTAGTTGAAAACGCTAACGCTAACACTAACACTAAACCTTTCGATGCTAATAGTCATTTAACAATAGTAGATGAAGGCGATGTTGATTCCTCATTTCCATTTTTAATTATCTATACTTCAGGTACCACTGGTCGACCTAAAGGAGCGGTACTAACACAGGAAAATATGTATTGGAACTCAATACACAATATTTTAGCCATTGATATACGGGCTGAAGATAAGGTTATAACAATACTTCCTCTCTTCCATATTGGGGGAATTGGTTTATTCGCTTTACCTGCTCTTTTAGCTGGAGGTACTGTGCTTGTACCAGATCGTTTTGACCCAGATCAAACTCTAGACTGGATTGAAAAAGAAAAAATTACAATTGTAATGGGTGTGCCAACAATTTTTGATGCAATTCGAAAGAGTAGCCGATTTGCATTAACCGATTTTTCTTCCATCCGTTGGTTCTATAGTGGAGGGGCTCCTTGTCCACATGAGTTAATCGAACATTATTTAGAAAAAGGAATACCTTTTGGTCAAGGGTTTGGTATGTCCGAGACATCACCAACAGTGTTTATGTTATCTAAAGAGGACTACAAGCATAGGATAGGCTCAATCGGTAAACCAGTAATGTTTACAGATGTGCGTATCGTGAATAATCAGGATCAGGATGTAATGAATGGTGAGGTTGGCGAAATGATTTTTAGAGGTCCCAATATTTTTAAAGAATATTGGAATCTTCCAGAACAAACCGCGGCTAGCTTTAAGAATGGTTGGTTTTATTCAGGAGATTTAGCGAAGCAAGATGAGGAAGGCTTCTATTATATTGCTGGTAGAAAAAAAGAGATGATTATTTCTGGAGGGGAAAACGTATACCCTTTGGAGGTTGAGCAAACGATTCAAGAATTAGCTGAAGTTGCTGAGGTAGCAGTTATTGGTGTAAAGGATGAAAAATGGGGGGAAGTTCCAAAGGCGATTCTCTCATTAAGGGCAGGTAGCCAGTTAATGCCAGAAGTAATCTATGATTATTGTTTAGGTAAATTAGCGAAATATAAATGTCCAAAAACATTTGAATTTATTCAAGAGCTACCAAAAAATGCAACCGGAAAAATAGATAAGGCTCAATTAAAAAGAATATATAACACAGATTAACGAGGTGATTAAATGAGGGAATTTAAGATAGGGCAAAAAGCATCGTTTAGTAGAACGATAACAGAAACGGATTTAGTACAATACGCTGGCATTAGTGGGGATTACAATCCTATTCATGTGGATCAGGTGTACGCAGAAGGCACTCGTTTTAAGCAAAGAATTGCTCACGGACTTTTAACCTCTAGTTTATTATCTCGATTATTAGGAATGGAATTACCTGGACCAGGAGCCGTATATTTGGAGCAAACAATGCGATTTATTCGACCAGTTTTTACAGGGGATACAATTACAGCGATAGTAGAAATTATAGAGATTAACGATGAAAAAAGAACGATTAAATTAAAAACAGAATGTCATAAACATGATGGAAAACTTGTATTAGACGGCGTAGCATCCATGCTTGTGCCAGACGAGGTGAGAAGTGATGACAACAAGCCAGCATGAATGGATTGGTATTAAAGAAACTGCTGTTTTTTTTCCAGAAACATTTGAAACAGCAGAGGTTATGTCAAAGAAAACAGGAATCCCGACTGAGGTAATTATTGAAAAGTTTGGTCTTTATCAGAAGTATGTTTCAGATCAAAGTCTCCATGCGTCCCATTTAGCTATCGAAGCAGCGCGTAATTTGAAAAATGTAGATTTTAAGGAAATTGATGTGGTTATCTATTTTGGTAGTCCACATAAGGATTATCAGGTATGGTCAATTGCACCTAAAATCCAACATGAGCTTGGAGCGACGAAGGCATATGCTTTTGAAATGATGAATGTAAGTGCCAATTTTCCAATCGCTTTAAAGGTTGCAAAGGATATGCTAACGGCTGATTATGCCATACGTAACATTTTATTAGTAGGGGGATGCAAAGAATCGCAAATTATTGATTACAATAATCCCCGTTCTCGCTTTATGTTTAACTTTGGTGATGGGGGAGCTGCTGCCTTAGTGCAAAGAGGAGATGTAAAAAATCAAATTTTACATTCTCATATTATTACAGATGGATCGTTTCATGATGATATAAAAATGCCAGCTGGAGGTTCTGTATTACCAGCTTCAGAGCTAACAGTTAGAGAAAATCTCCATTTTATTGATGTGAAAGATCCGTTTGACATGAAAGAAAGGCTAGACCCCGTTTCAGGACCGAATTTTGTCAATGTAGTAAAAGAAGCTGTTGAAAAAAGTGGATTTCAGTTAAAGGATATAAATTTACTGCTTCCACTTCATACAAAGAAGTCGCTGTTTCGTGAACTCTTAGCAGGATTGGGATTGCGTGAAGATCAAGCCATCTATCTTGATCACTTTGGTCATATGTCTGCATTAGATCCATTAGTTGGACTCCATCTAGCTAAGGAACAGAGTCGAATAAAGGCTAATGACTTAATCGTAACCGTTAGTGCTGGCACAGGGTATACATGGGCAGCGACAGTAATCCAATGGAGAGAATAATAAAATAATGGGGGATTTGATTATGTTAAACAAACAAAAATGGTTAGCCATCCTAGTTATACTGACTTTAATTTTCACTTCAGTAGCGTGTTCTACTTCTACACCATCGCCAACAAAGGAAGAGAATAAGGATCAAGTGCAACAAGAAGTTAAGGAACCAATAAAAATCGGTATTGTTACATCGAAAAGTGGAGCATTAGAGGCATATGGAAACCAAATGCTCCGTGGCTTTGAATTAGGTATTGAGTATGCTACTAAAGGAACAAAAGAAATCGATGGAAGAAAAATTGAGGTAATTGTTGAGGATTCTGAAACAGTACCAGAAAAAGCAGTTGAAAAAGCAACGAAGCTATTTGAAAAGGATAATATTGATATTTTAGTTGGAAGTGCAAGCAGTGGTGATGCATTAGCGATCTTACCATTAGCAGAAGAGTATCAAAAGGTAATGATTGTTGAACCAGCTGTTGCTGATAGTATCACTGGTGAGGCATGGAATCGCTATATCTTTAGAACAGGTAGAAACTCTTCTCAGGATGCAGTTGCTGGTGCGGTGGCGATTGCTAAACAAGGAACTAAAATTGCTATTTTAGCTCCAGATTATGCATATGGAAGAGATGGTGCTGCAGCATTTAAAGAGGCAGCTGAAAAATTAGGTGCAGAAATTGTCCTTGAAGAGTTTCCACCAGCGAATGCAACTGATTTCACTGCATCAATACAAAAAATTATTGATACAGCTCCAGATTATTTATTTGTAATTTGGGCAGGAGCTAATTCACCATGGAAAACCATTATGGATATGAAGGTGAAAGACAAAGGGATTAAAATTTCAACAGGTGCCCCAGATATTGCAGCACTAAAAACAATGACTGATTTTGTAGGAATGGAAGGATTTACGGTTTATTATCATAAGTTACCTAACAATCCAGTGAATGATTGGTTAGTGACTGAACATCAAAAACGATATAACGAACCACCTGATCTATTTACTGCTGGTGGTATGAGCAGTGCGTTAGCAATTGTAGAAGCGATCAAAAAGGCTGGAACAACAGATACAGAAGCATTAATTTCTACGATGGAAGGAATGAGCTTTGAGTCTCCAAAAGGCACTATGACATTCCGTAAAGAAGATCATCAAGCATTACAAGCCTTATATGCGATTACTTTAGAAAAAGTGGATGGCGTTGATTATCCTGTTCCAACATTAATTCGCGAAATGAAACCAGATGAGTTAATCCCACCTATACGTAATCAAAAATAACAGTATGGGAGTATAACTATGGAAACTTTACTAGAGTTAAAAGAGGTTAGTATTCAATTTGGAGGACACACGGCAGTTGACCGTGTGTCCCTACAAATTCCAGTAAAACAGTTTACATCGATTGCTGGACCAAATGGAGCTGGAAAAACAACACTTTTTAATTTAATTAGTGGCCAATTAAGGCCAACAAGTGGAACGTTAATGTATAGAGGTAAAGATATCACATTACTACCACCATATAAACGAGCAAGACTTGGAATGGGACGCTCTTTTCAAATTACGAATGTTTTTCCGCATTTAACAGTATTGGAAAATGTGAGACTAGCAGTACAGTCCCAACAAAATATTGGATATAAGTTTTTTGAATCTATCATTCTGAGTAAACAGCTCAAGGATAAAGCAATCTATTGGATTGAACAAGTGAATTTAAGCGCAAAGACAAATGAGTTAGCAATCACCTTAACACACGGAGAGAAAAGGAAGCTTGAGATTGCGATTCTTTTAGCATTAGAATCTGAACTTTTATTGTTAGATGAACCAACAGCAGGAATGTCTTTAGAAGAGGTTCCTACGATAATTGAATTGCTTTTAGAGATTAAAGAAAAAAAAGACAGAACAATTCTACTCATTGAACACAAGATGGATATGCTAATGGAGCTATCGGAAAATCTCTTTATCTTAAATCATGGTAAATTAATTGCTCAAGGAAATCCACAGGCCATTATGAATGATCCTATAGTTCAAGCGGCCTACTTGGGGGGATATGATGAACAGTTTGCTTAAATTAAATGAAGTGAATACCCATATTAATCAATTTCATATCCTACAAGGAGTTAGCTTAGAGATACCAATTCATCAGGTCACCGTTTTATTAGGCCGAAATGGCGCAGGAAAAACAACTACTTTACGGACGATTATGGGCTTAACACCAGCAAGCAAAGGGCAAGTATTGTGGCAAGAGAAAGATATTACTGCACTTCCAACATACAAAATAGCGCAGTTAGGAATTGGCTTTGTACCAGAGGATCAAGGAATATTTCCGTTATTAACGGTGGCTGAAAATATAAAAATTGCGATTCAAGATGAAAATGATAAACAGACTCAAGAAAACTTAGAATGGATTTTAAATATCTTTCCTGATTTAAAAATTGCATGGAAGCGGCCTGCTGGTCATTTAAGTGGGGGACAAAAACAAATGCTTTCTATCGCCCGTGCTTTTATTAATAACAACACTTTACTGCTTATTGATGAACCAAGTAAAGGTTTAGCACCAATTATGGTGCACGCGTTAATCGAAGCGATTCAAGAGATTAAAAGTAAAACAACCATTCTATTAGTGGAGCAAAATTTTTATATGGCAAGTAGAGTTGGGGAAACCTTTTATATTCTAGATGATGGAAAGACCGTCTACCAAGGTAATATAAAGGAACTAGTAGAAAATGAGAATTTAAAACGCAAGCATCTTGGAATCTACAAGAAAACGGTGTGAAGGAGGCGGTATCTTGGAACAAATCTTTGTCTTAACCTTAAATGGGTTGGCAACAGGAATGCTTATATTTCTTATTGCCGCTGGATTATCCCTAATTTTCGGATTAATGGATGTCTTAAATTTTTCCCATGGTGCACTCTCAATGTGGGGTGCGTATGTAGGCTTATGGATTTATACAGGGCTTGATCAATTCTGGCTTCAGAAATTATCTGGTTTTAATACATCACCATGGTATCCGATGGTCAATATTCTCGATTTTTTTGTTGGAATCTTAGGTGGAATGCTTGTAGGTGCATTACTAGGGTGGCTAGTAGAAAAATATATGATTAGACCAGTTTATGGAAATCACGTACAGCAGATTTTAATTACCATGGGAGTTATGTTGGTTTTATCTGAAGCAATTAAGTTATTCTGGGGAAGTAATTTAATCGCTGCACCTGTTCCATTAATGCTTGATGGTTCTTGGCAAATAGGAAGCTTAGTGGTCATTAAGTATCGCCTCACTATTATTATCATTGGATTAATTGTTTTGGGAGCTCTTTATTGGCTAATGCAAAAGACAAAGATTGGTCTTTATGTGAGAGCCGGTGTGCAAAATAAAGAAATGGTTCAAACCTTAGGGATTAATGTACGAAAAGTATTCACTCTAGTATTTATTCTAGGCACTAGTTTAGCCGCATTAGGTGGTATGTTAATGGGACCCTTCATGAATCAGGTTTACCCTTCAATGGGAATAGAAAAACAATTGTTGGCTTTTATTGTTGTCGTTATTGGCGGAATGGGTAGCATTTTTGGTTCAGCAGTTGCTGGGATGATTGTAGGGATATCAGAAGCTTTTATGCTTTATTTTATTCCGGATGCAGCATTAGCGGTTAATGTGCTTTTAATGGCTTTTGTTTTGCTAATTAAGCCATCGGGTTTATTTGGAGAAAGGGGTTAAACGTATGCAAATACTTAAGAATAGAGGCGTGTTTATTGCCCTTCTTTTAGTTGGGCTATTGTTACCTCTTTTTACGGATAGTCAACCCGTTCTTCTTCTATTTACTAGAATATTTATTCTTGCCATTTTTGCAATGAGCTACGATATTTTACTTGGTTATACAGGGATTATCTCATTTGGGCATGTGATGTATTTTGGAATAGGGGCTTATAGTATTTCTTTATTATTAAAACATGGTGGTGAATCCTGGGTAAATGTTTTGCTGGCTGCCCTTATCGCGGTAATCCTTTCTGCTATTGTAAGTTTAATTGTTGGTATTTTATCCTTGCGTTTAAAAAATACCTATTATGCCATGATCACTTTAGCCTTTGCAGAACTATTTCATATTGTTTCTCTAAAATGGCGTTCATTAACATATGGTGAAGATGGATTTAATTTTTCTAGTCAAATTCCAGATTTTCTTAAGGATCGGTTTTATTTCTACTATATTAGCTTTATCGCTTTACTTTTGGTTGGATATTTTTTATATCAGTTTACAAAATCCCCAACAGGAAAGGTATTAGTGGCCATAAGAGAGAACGAAGCCCGTGCAGAGATGCTAGGATTTTCTACCTTATATTATAAATTAATCTCCTCTACGGTAGCAGGTGTAGTGGCATCATTGAGTGGAATTCTTTATGCGATTTCATATCGATATGTAGGAAGCGCTTCAGTTTTTGGGATGGATAAAACAATAGATGCCTTATTAATGACAATTATTGGGGGTGTCGGCACTTTATTTGGTGCAATAATTGGTGCTGGAATTATTAATCTTGCCCATCAATTCTTAGCTGATTTAGCTAATTTTCATCCGATTTTTGAGCGGTGGTTAATCTTTTTTGGTATCCTCTACATTTTAATTGTTATGTTTTTTCCTTCAGGAATACTTGGTACGTTCAATAAATACAAGTACAAATTTCAGTCTAGAAAAGTAGAGAGGGATAAAAGTCATGCGAATTCCAGTTGATTTGGGGGAATTAATATGCAAGATGTAGTTGGTGTGCTATCGTTAGCAACATATATACCTAAGCAAGTAATGACAAGCCAAGAGTTAACGGAGAAAACAGCTATTCCGCAACAAATCATTGAAAATAAACTAGGAATTATACAAAAGACAATTGCAAATGCTGAGGAGCATACTGCTTGGATGGGAATTCAAGCTGCTAAAAAAGCAATTTCACTGGCTAATCTAAATTCATTGGACATTGATGTTGTGATTTATATTGGGGAAGAGCATAAAGAATACCCATTATGGACCGCAGGAATTTATACTCAGGAGCAGGTTGGTGCTACTAATGCATGGGCATTTGATGTGCAACTGCGATGTAGTACAACAGTTATGGCATTAAAGCTAGCCAAAAGTTTAATGCTTGGTGATGATGAAATAAGAACGATTCTATTGGCTGGTGGTTATCGGAATCATGATTATATCGATTATTCGAATGATCGTACTCGCTTCATGTTTAATTTAGCTGCGGGTGGAGGAGCTATTATTTTGCAAAAAGGGTATGGTAGAAATCTTTTATTAGCTACACATACGATCAGTGACGGCTCTTTTTCAGAAGATGTAGCTGTAACTGCAGGGGGAACAAAATATCCAATCTCACCAGAGATGATTACTCAGAAAAAGAATTATCTCGATGTATTTAAACCAAAAGAGATGAAGGAACGCTTGGAGCAAAAATCGATTGATAATTTTATAAAAGTGGTAAGGGAAGCACTCCGTAAGAGCGGATTATCTATTAATGATATTGACTATTTAGCTACACTTCATATGAAACGTTCTGCACATGATGAAATATTGCGTCTGCTTCATTTAGATCAGGAACAATCTTTCTATTTAAGTAATTATGGACATATTGGCCAAATTGATCAGATTCTGTCAATTGAATTGGCTTTAGAACAAGGGAAGATTAAAGATGGAGACATTGTTGTTCTAGTTAGTGCAGGAATAGGATATGCTTGGTCGGCTACCGTTGTAAAATGGGGAAAGAATGGAAATGAATAAAAGTGATATGGGAAAGATAGAAAGGAGGAAAACAATGGAGGTCAAGGTACTTCAGCTTGAGGATTTTCTCATGGCTTATCGTGAAATTGGAAAAGGGGAGCAACCGATTATCTTTGTTCATGGAAATGTGGCTTCGCAAAATTGGTGGAATCAAATCGTGAATGATTTTGCAGAAATGTATCGTGTTTACACTGTTGATCTAAGGGGTCATGGTCAATCAGAGACACCTAATAGCGGGTATACAATTATACAATATGCCAATGACTTGAAAGCTTTTATTGAAAAACTAAATCTAAACAACGTCATATTGGTTGGACATTCGATGGGCGGGGCAATAGTAATGCAAACGGCAGTATTAACTAAACAGAATATCAATAAAGTTATCATGGTTAATCCTGCACCTGTCAATGGGTTCTTCACACCAGAAGAGAGATATCCTCTAATCGCAGAATATACAACGAATAAAGAGCTTTTATCTATGAGTTTACGGGCAGTTGTTCCAACTTTACATGATCAAACCATTTTTGAAGAATTGCAAGAAGATGCCTTTAGAGCTTCTCATGCGGCTTTATCAAACACAAAATCTCTGAGCAGCTTTAGTATTGTAAGTGAGCTAAAGGATTGGGATATACCTACTCTACTATTATATGGGCAAATGGATTTATTAGTAACTGAAGCAATGACTGATGAAAATGCGAAGTTAATCCCAGGTGTTATCTACAAGAAATTTGCTAATGTAGGTCATTCACTTCAAGTGGAGAATCCCAATCTATTTATAAGTGAAGGATTGGATTTTTTAAGTAAGTGAGTTAAATAATTTTCTAAACTTATCTTCTGTAGCTTTGTCTACTTCCTTTCCGATTTGCTTTAAGAGGCGATTGATTTGGTCTTCATCACCAATATCAATCGTTTCTTTTTTCATTAAACTTAATATCTTTCTCGCTTGTTCAGTGGTTAAAAATATTTGGTAACCCTGTGCTAGTTTTATCAATTCTTCCTTTGATTTTAATTGATTCAACTTGTAATTCACCATTTTTCTGATAAAAGGATTCATCCTTACCCCTCCTATATTTAAAGTTACATCACTATTTTATGATTGTAGAAATTGGATGTTACCTGATTTATGTATGCAAAGTAAAAAAAAAGCCCTATTCATCATAGGGCGGTTTTAAAGCAAGATCAAATTTTATCATCTAAATCAATCAAGTCCCAAGGTGTAATGATTCCAAGCAGGGCCTCGCTTGGGTTACCATGTTCAGTGATTAATATTGCTTCTACTCTTGGTGAGTTGGAATTATCCGTTTTTCTAAAGATGTCCTTTACATCATAAATAGTTGCATGCTTTGATACAAAAATATGATTACTTTGTTTCTTTTTGTGCTTCTTCTTCTTTTCCTCAGGTGGTTCAATAGAGAGTACATCCTTTAACAATATCTTATCATAGGATATCGATGGTAAATCTTGTACATGCTTAGCCATCCAGTTAACAATCTCTTTTTTGGTTAATAGTCCAATGAACTTTTTGTTTTCATAGACTGGAAATTTAGAAAAGTCATGCTCATTTATGGTATTTAATATATCAATTATAGTATCGTCAGACTTAAACTTAATTACAGTTTTTTCGAATAAGGGGATAACCCTTTTTGGTTGTTTTATTTCATTTTCGATAAATTCTATTCTCTCTACAACAAAATCATGTGGTTCGGCAATCGCGGCATTGACATCAATAGTATTATGGACGATGGCATTTCTTAATTCTGAAAACTCCTTCAAATCATTATAATATCTATTAATTACCGCTTCTGATTTAAAAGCCTTTTGAATTAGACGAGAAAAAGGAACAAAAGTATCTTCATCAGAGTATTTTCTAAGGGCAATTTCTATTGAATTAAAGGCTGCTAAAAACCGGTCGGAATTTTTCACAACAATCTACCTCCTTAACATCTTCATTTTTAACTTTTACATAATTAATATACCTTTTATTATCAAAGGAAACTATGAATAATCAAAATCAAGATTGAATTGATGTGAACACAGAATTCATAATATTTAAATAGTGTGATTTTCCTCACAGATAAACTATTAACACATTGTATATGATGTAAATAGTGGAAATTATAAATAACTTGTGAGGAGGAATGACAATGAATAAGAATTTGAAAAACGTGCTACTGATTGCATTGGTAGTCGGCTTTTCTATCCTCTTATTAGGAGGTTTTTGGATTTACGAAGGGGGAGCTCCATATCCTGAAAAGGTTGTAGCAGAGGATGGAACTCTAATAATGACTCAAGCCCAAATAAAGGGTGGTCAGGCAGTATATCAAAAATATGGATTAATGGATTACGGTTCAGTCTTAGGACATGGTTCATATTTAGGCCCTGATTATACAGCTGAAGCACTACATATTGCAGTAGGAGCGATGAGAGATTTTCATGCTCAAGAATTATATCAAAAAAACTATGACCAATTAACAATCGAACAGCAAGCTGGAATTGCAGAGGTTGTAAAAAAAGAGGTCAAAGAGAATCGTTATGATGAAAATACTGCGACATTAACTTTAACCAATTCTCAAGTTGCAGGTTTATTAGCAGTAGAACAGTATTACAAAAGTCAATTTATTGATGGCGATGTATTAGCTTTACCAACTCAAATGATAAAAGAAGAGCATATGCCTGAACAAGATCGCGCTTATGTTGCACCTGGAGACCAAGTAAAGCAAATGGCAGACTTCTTCTTCTGGACAGCATGGGTATCAGGTACAGAAAGACCTGGCTTGGACCATACCTATACAAATAACTGGCCATATGATCCAGATGCCGGAAATGAAGCATCATATGCAGCTGTTTGGTGGAGTGCAGCAAGTGTTGCCCTTCTTATTTTAGCTATTGGTATTATTCTTTATATCTATCAACGTTATAACTTTAAAATGGAAGAGGCCTATGAAACAGGGAAATTCCCTAACCTTCGATTAAATGAAATATCAATAAGTGAAAGTCAACGTAAGGTTGGAAAATATTTATTAGTGGTTTCCTTGCTATTTCTAGTTCAATCCTTATTAGGTGGTTTCTTAGCCCATTATTATGTTGAAGGAGATGCATTCTTTGGTATCTCATTAAAAAACCTTTTACCATTTAACATCGCAAAAGGCTGGCACTTGCAGCTAGCTGTATTTTGGATTGCGACAGCATGGTTAGCAATGGGAATTTATATTGCTCCATTAGTTAGTGGCAAAGAAGAAAAGAAACAAGGGTTATTAGTAGATATTTTGTTCTGGGCATTAGTGATTGTTGTTGGTGGCTCGATGACAGGAGAATGGCTAGGTGTTCAAGGGCACTTAGGTAATCTTTGGTTCTTACTAGGACATTCTGGTTGGGAATATCTAGAGTTAGGCCGCGTATGGCAAGCTCTTCTTACTGTGGGGCTATTTATCTGGTTATTTATTGTTTATCGTGGTTTACGTGGAGGACTTTCTCAAGAGAAAGATAAGGGTGGATTAGTTCATCTATTATTCTATAGTGCTATTGCAATTCCCGCATTTTATATCTTTGCATTTTTTATCAATCCAGATTCACATATTACCTATGCCGATTACTGGCGTTGGTGGATTATTCATTTATGGGTAGAAGGAATATTTGAAGTATTTGCAGTAATTGTTATTGGATTTTTAATGGTTCAAATGGGATTAGTAACTAAGAAATCTACAATTCGTGCATTATACTTCCAGGTAACTATTTTACTAATTGGAGGAATCGTTGGAACAGGACACCATTACTATTGGATTGGCTCTAACGAAGCGTGGATTGGTTTAGGGGCTGTATTTTCAGCAATCGAGGTAATTCCATTAACTCTATTAGTTGCAGAAGCATATGATCAGTATAAGGTAATGAGAGATGGAGGAGTAAACTTCCCATATAAGGCTTCCTTCTGGTTCTTAATCTCAACTGCAATTTGGAATTTATTCGGCGCTGGGGTTTTAGGATTCTTAATCAACTTACCAGTAGTAAGTTATTATCAGCATGGTTCCTTCTTAACACCAACCCATGGACATGGAGCAATGATGGGTGTTTACGGAATGTTCTCTATCGCAATTCTTCTATATACCATGCGTAATATAGTAAAACCAGAAGCCTGGAGTGATCGCTTAGCAAAGCTCTCTATGTGGGGACTAAATATTGGTTTAGCAGGGATGATTATTATTTCGCTTTTACCAATTGGATTCTTACAGTTAGAAGAGTCGTTTACCAATGGTTTCTGGTCTGCGAGAGATTTCAGTTTCTATGAACAACCAATCGTTCATACATTATTATGGATTAGAATGGTACCAGACACTATTTTCATCTTAGGAATTATTCCATTAGTCCTTCTTGTATGGAAAGGCTTTAGAAATTTACGAAACGTTAGTGAGAGATCAACGAAATAGTTAATGTCAAAAAAGGTACTTAATCTCTTAGACTAAGTACCTTTTTTTGAACAAAATCCACATTATTTCTTAAATCTATTAGCTGTTAAAATTATCGATATAAAAGTACCCTTCAGTATAGTATCCTTGAATATCCATTCCTTTTATATCCCACCAGTGAATAGATCTATAATATTTTGCGGCTGCATTTTGCCCTTGATATACTCTAGTATTAACGCCTGGAATTACAAAACTGGTATATTTGCCTGCACTGTTATATCCAAATTTATGGTTTTCCTTTTGAACTGATGAGTCACTCCAGTTTTCAACATACAAATCTGGAATGTCCCATGTATAACTAAACCCGGCATTTACAGACGCCCCTATGTTCCCAGCGGTTAAACCTAAATTTACACTTGCACTTGAACTGCTCACTGAGTAAGATTGATCAGGACCGTAATTATACATAATTTGACCACTGTTAATGTTAGTGTAAGTGCGGGTGTAATAATTATTAATTCTATAGGCACTGCTAAAATTACTATCTGAAGCTGCTAAAACATATCCAGGTACTAGTTCTGTTTTCCACTCATAAATAAACCAATCATAAGTGGAGTTTCCATCTGGAGTTAATTGAAAATATCGATACATCTGATTAACTTTACCATATGGATTATCATATACGTAATAAATATAGTCACCACGAGATGTCCAATTTGAAGATGCTGTTAAAGTTTCTGCCGCCTCGGCAATATTTGGTTTTACAATTTGTGTCCCTACATTTGTTCGGTTTCGAACTTTATCAACACCATCTTTATATATCCAAATAGTTTCTAAAATTTCTTTTGTATGATCTTTATTATCTTCTGGGACAACTACTTCTCCGATTGTGGTAGTACCTTCTTCAGTTTCTTGTAACCATGTAGCAACAGTCATGTACTTACGTCTTTCTTGATTTGGATCTTCTTCTCCTTGCATATATGTTTCTTCATTTGTTGGAACTGAGTGAATTGGAAGATCAAATGCTTTGGATAGCTTCTCACTATTTTTTTCCCCAATAAAAACTACTTGCTTTTTTCCTTTTAAAATATTTTTAACATTTTGATATATTTCATGATTAGGATTGGTAGCATTCCGAATTAAATCTTCACCCAGAAATAACGCATCTGCATTGGTTAGACTATTAATTTGAGATGATGGCAAGATATCAAAATCTACTGGTAAGTTACTATTTTTTAATTCTTCTCTAAAATTAACGTTGTTACTTAAAACCTTAATTTTAAAAGCTTGACCATTATTCTTCGCTTTTCCCATTTCACCTATTGGATTAATGTGTGGATTAACATTAGCTTTAACATTTAATTGTACTGGTAACACTATTGCTCCTAAAACTATTGCAAGGGATATAAATATGACAAAATATTTTTTCAAAAAAAGACCCCTCCTACTTTTGTATTTTATGTTCTGTAATTTAAATTTTAGCAAAAAATTCAAAAGACCTATACCGCTAAAATCTACCAATAGGCATAAGGCTGACACGTTAAGAACTATAATATTTTTTGAAGACATAATATAACCATCTTGACAGTATAATGTAATGAACATATTATAGACTTAACGGTCTAGACTGAATGGTCTACACTCTAAACACTGGGAGGTGGAGGACATGTTTAAAGTCCAAGATTTACAATTTAAGTATCCAAAAAATAAAGAGAATACAATTAAAGGTATTTCCTTCGAGATTAAAGAAGGGGAAATTTTTGGTCTTTTAGGACCAAGTGGGGTAGGAAAAAGCACTACTCAAAAAGTATTAATCAAGCTATTAGATCAATATAGTGGTGAAGTAACATACAAGGAACAAAATTTAAAATCCTATGGAAAAGATTTTTATCAAGAGGTAGGAGTAGGGTTTGAAATGCCAGTTCATTTCTCAAAACTAACGGCAGAAGAAAATCTAACCTTTTTCAAAAAACTATATAAATCAAATGCTGATACTGATGAGCTCTTAATGCGTGTTGGACTTTATGAGGATCGCAATAAGCAAGTAAGTGAGTTTTCTAAGGGAATGAAAGGGAGATTGAACTTTGTAAGAGCATTGTTAAATAACCCTAAAATGCTATTTTTAGATGAACCAACCAATGGACTTGATCCGAAAAATGCGCGGATTATTAAAGATATGATTAAGGAGTTTAAAGGCAACGGGGGAACCGTCTTATTAACCACCCATTTAATGAATGATGTGGATGAACTGTGCGATCGGGTAGCATTTATGGTGGATGGGAAAATCTCGGAAATTGATACTCCGAAGAATTTGAAATTGAAGCATGGACAAAAGCAGGTGGAAATTGAATATCTTGAGAATACTGGAAATAATGAAACCAAAAAAGCTTTCTTTGATTTAGAGGAATTAGGAATGAACGAACAATTTTTAGAGCTGATTAGAACAAAAGAAATTGTAACCATCCATAGCAAAGAAACCAATCTTGATGATATTTTTATCAAGGTTACAGGGGTGGAGAAAAATGAATAATATCCTTGTTTTATTTACTGGTGAACTAGAAAGAATGAAAAAGTATCATGTGCTAGGTGCTAGCTTAGTCGTTTCTCTAATTTGGATTGGAGTCCTTTATTTTACTGAAATCTCCGATGTGAGTAATATTTTCCCTTTACTTCTGTATATTGATGCAACGAGCATGTCGATGTTAATGATTGGAGTAACGATGTTTTTTGAAAAACAAGAGGGGACCATTAAGACTCTACTTGTTTCGCCAATTAGTAAAGCAGAATATATTGTCGCTAAAGCATTAGCAAATATAGTTTCAAATATCGTAACTCTATTTGTTCTCTATCTTTACGCATGGTTCTTTAAGGAAATCGATATTAATCTAATTGGGATCTTCTTAGCCATTGTGATTGTAGCGTTTTTCCATTCGTTAATCGGATTTATGCTTACTTACTACTCTAAGGATTTTACCGATTTACTGATGGGAATGATGAAATATGCGTTTGTAATGATGGTTCCCGTTATACTTGAAACATTTGGCCTGATTTCTAATAACTTTATCCAAAAGCTGCTTTATGCTGTACCTACGAAAGCATCGATGCTACTTTTACAAGCGTCTGCTGGTGGAATCGAGGCATGGGAAATCTATCTCTCTATTGCTTATCTTGTGATTGGTTCTACTCTTCTTTATGTGATCGTATCAAGGAAGTTTGATGAATTTGCGGCAAAGGAGAGTGGGGTATAATGTATCAAAGCTTTTTATCTAGTGAGTTAAAAAAGTGGCTTCGAGATCCGATGATGAAGTTTATGCTGTTTTATCCAATTCTTTTTGGTATCATTGGAAGATATGTTTTACCTCTGATTGCAGATGCTAGTGGCTTTAAGATGGAACACTACGCAGATTTAATTGTGGTCATTTTAACTCTTTTTACACCACAAATTTACGGAGCCTTAGTGGGATTCTCCATCTTAGACGACCGAGATGATCATATTTTGAGTGCGATAAAAGTGACACCTTTAAGTATTCATCAGTTTTTATCGTTTAGATTGTTCACTGTATATCTATTATCCTTTATTGCTGCCATTTATGTGATTTGGTTTTCTGATATTGGGGACTTATCCTTTGGTTCAATTGTAGCAATCGCATTACTTGCATCTCTTGGTGCACCAATGACAGGCTTATTTATTAATGCTTTATCTCAAAATAAAATTGAGGGCTTCGCAGTAATGAAAGGTTCCGGTACCATTTTAGTACTACCAATCATCGCTTTATTCTTTTTCGATAAAAAGGAACTATTCTTCTCCTTTGCGCCAGGTTTTTGGCCAGCTAAAGCAATTAGTAGCTTAGTGAGAGGAGAAGGTCTCCTATTCCTAACATTTAACCAGTACTATTTTATAGGGTTGGTTTATATGATTCTTTTAAATATTTTAATATATCGGATTTTCTTGCAGAAGGCCAAGGTATAACAATCGCTTCAATTTGCATCGGAATAGAAACAATATTAAGATAAGATAGTAATCGGATTTTAATTAGATAGAAGTTACAGTATGGCATGTGCGTTTTGTTAATTTTACTTGAGGTGATTAGGATTGATGGAAGAAAAAGAAAAGTCCTTTGAAAAAAGACAAGAGCTAATCGACGCAGCAATTCAGGAATTTGGAGAGCGAGGATACGAAAAGGCGTCTTTAAATAACATATTAAAGGAATCTGGAATTAGTAAGGGGACATTTTATTATCATTTTAAAAATAAAGAAGACTTGTATATGTATCTTATAGAGATTTTTATAGTGGAAAAGAAAAAGACCTTTGCAAAGTATATTCAACCAGAAGACTTTACAAAAGATTTCTTTACGATTTTAAAGCTTTTAGTAAAAGCGGGCTTGATGTTTGCAAGTGAGAATCCAAATATTAATAAATTCTCGGAAGCCTATTTAAGGGATTACAAAAGTCCAATTAATCAGAAGATGTTAAAAAAATATAACCCAGAAGCAAATAATTATTTTGATGGGATTATAGAAATGGCTTATGCTAAGGGCGAATTTCGAGAGGATCTCCCAAAGGATTTTGTAAAAAAGATGGTTACCTATCTTTTTACACATCTTCAGGAGATCACCAATGTACTTAATATAGAGGATTATGAATCTGCAGCTGATCATTTAATTTCCTTTATGCAATCGGGATTGATGAAAAATCACACTTAACAAATATCACAATTAATGTATAATATAAGTTGTGAATGGAACAAGCAGTAAATGATATGCAGATTAAAGTTGAAAGAGAGTGGAATTATGGGCCGTAAATGGAACAATATTAAGGACAAAAAAGCAGCAAAAGATAAAAATACAAGCCGTATATATGCAAAGTTTGGCCGTGAGATTTATGTGGCTGCTAAGCAAGGGGAGCCAGATCCAGAAGCGAATCGTGCGCTAAAAGTAGTCTTAGAGCGTGCTAAAACCTATAGTGTACCGAGAACGATTATTGATCGTGCCCTTGAAAAAGCAAAAGGCGGATCTGAGGAAAGCTATGAGGAGCTTCGTTATGAAGGCTTTGGACCAAATGGTTCCATGATTATTGTTGATGCATTAACTAACAATGTAAATAGAACTGCTCCAGAAGTGCGTTCTGCTTTTAATAAAAACGGTGGTAACATGGGTGTTAGTGGTTCTGTTGCCTATATGTTTGATGCAACAGCTGTAATTGGTGTTGAAGGTAAGACAGAGGATGAAGTGCTTGAGTTATTAATGGAAGCAGATGTTGATGTTCGTGATATTACTGAAGAAGAGGATACAGTTATTGTCTATGCTGAGCCTGATCAATTCCATGCTATTCAAGAGGCATTTAAGAATGTTGGTATAACAGAATTTAAAATTGCGGAGCTCACTATGATGGCGCAAAATGATATCACTCTTCCAGAGGATGCAGTAGCACAATTTGAGAAATTAATTGATGCTCTAGAAGAGCTTGATGATGTTCAACAGGTTTATCATAATGTAGATTTTGGTGAGTAAAACTTACAAATTAATAATAAAACAAACATCTAAAGCTGATTCACATATGATCAGCTTTTTTTATTTCTTACTTCCTATTACCATTTAATGAAAATTATGGGATAATAAATACAAATGATGTATGTAAAATAAGGAGGGGAATTTTGATGTATTTTAAAAATATAAGGATTCAAAAGCAGGATCAAGACCCGGAAATAGGGGATATTATCAGATTTATGGAGGAATCCCTTTATTTTAAAAGTGTAGAGAAGAAAGAGGATAAACTATATGGAGTGGATATGGCTGATCAGTCATTTATTATTAAGTACTACTATTATTCGATTGTTTATTTAGAACTTGATATAGAAGCTACTAGTTCTGATTCCATTGTTCTTATCACAAACTTACTTAAGGAAAAAGGATTAAAATTTGAAGAATCAAAAGTAGAAGATCAATTTTCACTTCTAAGAAGCATAAAGAATGATGTTCATACTATAAAAAATATCATGATCTTTTATTTGATATTAACCATTCTTGGGTTTATTATCGCTATCGCATAATCGCAAAAATTCCATTCCCAAAATTAATCATGAGAATGGAATTAAAGTTTTTCTGTATTTCTTTCAATTATTGAAACAATTTCATCAAATGTGTATTTATGATTTACAACATCAACTGTAAAGTCTTGTTCTTCATCGATTCTCATTGTCCATTGATAATGGTTTATTTTCAAAAATACAATTAATGAGGCAAGAGCAGTTCGTTTATTGGCATTGTGGAAAGCGTGATTTTTTGCTATTGATTCAAAAAGCGCTGCTGCTTTTTCATAAACAGATGGATAAGCATCTTTTCCAAATACAGATTGTTTTGGTCTCTTAGTTGCAGAATCAAGCAGACCTGCATTTTTTACACCTACTTGCTCATTAGGTGAATAGAGGCGTATTTGTATAGTATTTATTGCAATTATTTGATTTGTAGTTAAATAAACGATTTTATCCATTATCTGTTTACTAATCCTTTAAAAGCTTTGTCGTGTTCTTTTATAACGTCGTTTAAGATATCCATGAATTCAGCATCAACACCCTCAGGTAGTGTTATTTGCTCTTTCTTACGTAAAATAATTTTCCCATCTTTTACTTCAACTTGCACATCATCACCTTGAGCTAGCCCTACTTGTTTAAGGAGTTCTAAAGGAAGAGTTATTCCGAAACTATTTCCAATCTTCGTGACTTTTCTTTCATATTGTTCCATTACATTTACACCTCCGTTATGATTGTTATAACGATTATAACACAGTTTAATTTGTCACATCAAACGAAATTAGTCTATTTCTTCGGGACAGAAAATCAGACATGTTTGATGGTTTTAGTGATTTTCATCTAGGTACTTCTTGATTTCCTCTATAAAAATATCCCCGTATTTTAGTAGCTTGTTTTGGCCAACACCCTTAATTTTAAGTAAATCTTCAGATGCAGTAGGAAAAACTCTAGCCATCTCTAGTAATGTGCTGTCTGGAAAGATGACATAAGGCGGAACTTTTTCCTGATTAGAGAGCTCTTTTCGTAAGGCTCTTAATCGCTCAAATAACTGATTATCCTCTATTAACTTTTCTTGTTTCTTTTGAATCTTTTGATAGACTCTTTCACCATTTTTTATGACACCAACAGATCTTTGAGCAATTTTTATAATAGGGTATTGTCCACTTGTTAAAGCAAGATAGCCGTCCGCTACCAATATGTTGATAATATCTCTAATTTCCTTCTCCGAATAATTCTCCATCAAGCCATAAGTGGATAAGCGGTGGTATCCAAATTCGATAATTCGCTTATTATTAGATCCTTTTAACACCTGAGCAACAACTGTGCTACCAAATCTCTCTTTTAAACGTATGATTGTCGAAATTATTTTAAGTGCATCCTCTGTAATATCTACTAACTCACTATCATCTTTACAGGTACTGCAAAAATCACAGCGATTTGGAACATCCTCATCCCCAAAATATTCAAGTATATAGGAGCGTAAACAATTTGGAGTATAGCAGTAGTCTACCATCTCCTGCAGCTTTTGATATTCATTTTTCTTTCGCTCAGGATTAGTAACGGATTGTTCAATCATAAATTTTTGGATCATGACATCCTGGGGACCAAATAATAAGATACATTCACTAGATTCACCATCTCGACCTGCTCGTCCCGCTTCTTGATAATAAGCTTCCATATTTTTCGGTAAATTGTAATGTATCACATAACGAACATTAGATTTATCAATCCCCATACCAAAAGCATTGGTAGCAACGATGATGTTGGTATTATCAAAAAGAAAATCTTCCTGGTTTTTCTCGCGTTCTGTTTTGGTTAAACCAGCATGATACTTTGCAGGATTGAAACCGGCTTTGGATAATTCTTTATGAATCAAATCCACTTCTTTTCTTGTTGCAGCATAGATAATGCCAACCTCATTTTGATGAAGGCGAGCATAATCTAAAATGTAATCTTTTTTGTTCTCTCCACGAATTACAGAAAAAAATAAATTTTTACGATTAAACCCTGACACAAATAAATTAGGGTCATTCAGCTTTAACAATCGAGTGATATCATTCTTTACTTCCTCTGTTGCAGTTGCAGTAAATGCAGCCATAATTGGTCGTTGAGGTAGTTTTTTAATAAATGATGCGATTGCGCGATAGCTTGGCCTGAAATCATGTCCCCATTGGGAGACACAGTGTGCTTCATCTACAGCTACAAAGGAGATATGAAGATCAGTTAATAACTCCATAAATTCTTCCGATTCAAGACGTTCAGGGGCAATATATAGCAGTTTATATTTATTGTTTTTTACATTTTCAATTCGTTTGTAGGTTTCAGAGGCACTTAAAGAGCTATTAATATAAGTAGCTGGAATATCCATGTCCTCTAATGTGTCTACCTGGTCCTTCATTAGCGAAATTAATGGTGAAATCACTAGAGTGACTCCTTCAAATAGTAGGGCCGGAACCTGATAGCATAGAGATTTACCTGCTCCTGTTGGCATAATGGCAACAGTATCTCTATGAGCTAAAATGCTATTGATGATACTCTCTTGGCCATCTCTGAAATGATCATAGCCATAATATTTTTTTAATATATCATGTGAATTTTGTAACATCTTAAAATCTCCTTACTCAGCACGAAGATTACTTACTTATAGATTAAGCTTATAGTATTGTACTGTAAAGTTTACTAAACATGTACAGATATTGATATCTACAAATTATAACAAAATGCGCCGAATTGAAACCTTATTAATTTTTTAAAAGGAATTAGATAGCTTGAAATAGAAAGATTACATAGTAGATTAGCATCAATATTCCTTAGGAGGAGATTTATTTGAAGATTGTATATGGTACAACAAATCCTGCAAAGCTAGATCATATGAGACAAATGCTAGAAGGATTGGATATTGAACTTATCGGGTTAAATGATTTGGATATAAAAGTTAAGCCAATTAATGAAAGTGGGAACCATCCATTAGAAAATGCGAGGATTAAAGCATTGGCATATTATAAAGCGATTAAAATGCCAGTTTTCTCTTGTGACTCTGGTTTATATATAGAGGGAATAGAAGTAGAGGAGCAACCAGGAGTGCATGTCAGAAGAGTGAATAACAAAGAATTAAATGATGAAGAAATGATTAAACACTATTCCAATTTAGCAGATCGTCTAGGAGGAGTTGCAAAAGCGAAATATAAAAACGCTATTTGCCTTATTCTTGATGATAATCTTCTTTTTGAGCATGATGGGGAAGAATTAGCATCATCCTCTTTTCTATTAGTTTCAAATCCTCATCCTAATAGAAATCTAGGCTTTCCATTGGATTCGATCTCCGTTAAGTTAGAAACAGGAAAATATTATATGGATCTAACTGAAGATGAAATAGATGGAGAAAATAGGGATGACGGAAATAATATAACTGAAGGATATAGAAAATTTTTTATTAACGCACTAGGAAGAAAAGTAGTTAGTGTATAAGGCTACCTAACTAAAATTCTACTTCAACAGGAGGAAATAAAATGAAACTAGACATATTAAAGCTTTTTAAGGAAAGACAAGTCATTGTAAATACCTTTATCGATGATGAGCTAAGAAATAAAGATGGATTTATGTTTGATCATATTGAAATTTTAGATAGAAGCGTTAACTTTGTAAAAGACGAACAAACGGTGCACTCCATTTCACTTGAAATCTACCCAACTTTTCAAGCACTCGATGATTTTAAGAATTACTTTTCCTTTTCTAACGATAATAATGACAAAATTGAAATTTATTTTCCTTAGAGTGAAAAGAAAGAGGTACGCATTATGAACAGCTTTACCGAAAGAGTAATTGAAATCATACTGCAAATTCCAGCAGGTAAGGTTATGACTTATGGCCAGATTGCTGCCTATGCGGGAAGTCCAAGGGGAGCTAGACAGGTTGTGCGAATATTACATTCTATGAGTGAAAAACATCAACTACCTTGGCACCGTGTAATCAATGCAAAAGGAGAAATCGGTTTCCAAGATGAAGAATCATTTTTCATCCAAAAAATGTCGCTTGAAAGTGAAGGAATTCAGTTTAAAGACAACAAATCGATTAACTTACAGAAATATCTATTTCATCCAAGTAATATAATAAAATGATGTTTCGACAGAATGGGGGAGTTTAAATGGATTATGTGAAACATAATAGTTTAGCTTGGGATAATGAAGTGAAAAGTGGCAATGAGTGGACAAAACCCGTATCCAGTGAAGATGTTGAAGCTGCAAGACAAGGAAATTGGGGGATTGTGCTAACTCCTACAAAAATTGTACCAAGAAACTGGTTTGGAAATATTGAGGGTAAAAATATTTTATGCCTAGCATCTGGTGGAGGACAACAAGGTCCAATTCTAGCTGCTGCGGGAGCAAATGTAACTGTTTTTGATAATTCCATTGAACAATTAAAACGAGATGAATATGTTGCTAAGCGGGATGGATTAAATATTAAAACAATTCAAGGGGACATGAGAGATTTAAGCGTATTTGATGATGAATCCTTTGATATTATCTTTCATCCAGTCTCTAATATCTTCGTAGACAACATTATAAGCGTATGGAATGAAGCAAGTAGAGTTTTAAAGAAAAACGGAAGATTACTTTCAGGGTTCAGTAATCCAATCCATTATATCTTCGACTATAAACAGCTTGAAAAAGGAATCTTTAATGTGAAACATGCCATACCATATTCTGAACTAAAAAGTCTTTCTGAAGAAGAAAGAACAGAATATATTCATAAAAAAATTCCGTTTGAGTTTGGTCACACATTAGAAGATCAAATTAAAGGGCAAATCGATGCAGGTTTTGTCATTGCAGGATTTTTTGAAGATAATTATGGCGGAAGATCACCGCTAGATCAATATATCAATACTTTTATGGCCACCTGCGCTATAAAAGTAAACATTGATTGACAACAGTAAGGTGTTTTTTCAAGGGGTGAGATTTAGTTGAATTCAGCAACTTGGATCGAAGTAGAAACTAGAAAAGGCAATGAGCTTATCAATACAGATTTCATCCAGAATATAAAAATTAAAGGATAACTAGATTACAGCAATACCAACAGCTTTTAGTGGGCATGGGGTAATAAAGTCTTTTGATTTAGTCTTTGAAAAAGAGAACCAAGAAAATCAATAAATTACTTTTTGATTTTGACCACGATACCATTATTTGTTTTTTGAAGATCATTAGTGGAAATTTTAACAAGAGAATTTGGGGAACCTCCACCCGTGTATACATCATTCAACTCCATCACATCCTTGTCGACAAGAAAGTTTGCTTCATATCCGAATGAAGGAACACCTCCAACAGGAAAACCCGATTTATTAAGAATTTCTTCTGGAGTAGCTATTCTCGGGCGTTTAATATTTAATGCTTTACCTATTTTGGAGAAGCTTACCTTGTCCTTTCCTTTAACGATAGCAACGATCAGCTTATCATGCTCATCATCAATCATACATATATTTTTTACAATATCATCTGGAGATGTATTGGCAGCTAAAGCTGCTTCTTCTACTGTATGGCAGGAATCTTCAAATACTAGGTGTGTTGCTTTTAAATGGTTATTTTGAATAAAGTCTTTTAATTTTGACTCAAATTGCTTCATATGATAACTCCTAACTTGTTTTACTTAAAAAATTATATATCATAATTTAGGCAATATGGTCAACCAAGAATAATAAATATATGAAGGGGAGAAAGGAGTTTTTATAATGAAGAGTGTTGTAAAAAATAGTCTATTGATTGTTGTTCTTATTTTTTTGATTGCTGGTTGTAGTGTATCTACCTCTGCTGAAACAGAAGCCCAATCTATTAGTCTAAAAGAGGCTGAAAAAGTAAAGATTGAATTGCTAATGGGAGCTGGCGAGTTAAATCTAACTGGAGGAGCCGATAAAGAAACCCTTGTAGAAGCTACTTTTAGTTATAATCAACCAGAATTAAAACCTGTAGTTGATTATAATGTATCGAATAAGAATGGTCATCTTATCATAAAAAATAAGGATGTATCTAATGTTAGCCTCAATAATATTGAAAATAGTTGGAGTTTAAAATTAAATGATGATGTTAAGAAAGAACTACATGTGACTCTAGGTGCTGGTGAAGGAACATTCAAGCTCGGTAGTATGAATGTAACATTTCTAGATCTAAAGCTAGGAGCTGGAGAAGTGACACTTGATTTTAGTGGTGATTGGAATCAAGACGCAGAGGCTAACATTAAAGGTGGTGTTGGGGAGGCAACATTGCTTCTTCCTAAGGATGTAGGAGTTAAAGTAAAAGCGGTTGGTGGACTTGGTGAAATCAATACCAATGGATTAACAAAAGACGGTGATTTTTATGTTAATGACGCCTTTGGAAAGTCCGACGTAAATCTTTACATTGATGTTAAGGGTGGAGTAGGAGAGATTAATTTAAAAGTAGAATGATATTTTTTATGATGAATCTAACCAGTTTGAGGTAAAATCAATCAAGATTTTACCTTTTTCTTAATCCTATTATTTAAGGGGAAAAGGAGCTTTAAAAATGAAAATATTAACACATGCCACCATGCCATGGATGATATTGTTATCTCGCCTTGGTTTATTTGGACTGATTCAAGGGATATTAGCTTTAAGTCTATATATTATTGATGATCCTGAACCATGGGAAAGTGCTGCAAGTTGGTGGCCGTTTGTCGTAACTGTAACGAATTTAATTGGTCTTTTTCTATTAATTCAGATTTTTCGTATGGAAGGAAAATCCTACTGGAGGATTTTCAACATAGATCGCAAAAATCTTCGCAGGGATATTTGGACTGTTTTGGGGATATTAGTTATTGCTAGTCCAATTTCTTATTTGCCAAATATTTTTTTAGCCAATTTACTGTTCGGTGATATTCAGATTGCACTTGATTTATTTTTCCGTCCCTTACCCTTTTGGGCTGTTTTCGTAGGAATAATAGTATTCCCAGTCACACAAGGTTTAGTAGAAATCTCAACATACTTTTCTTATATAATGCCCCATTTTGAAAAGAAGGGGTATCCTGTCTGGCTATCTCTTGGCCTTCCAGCTTTATTTTTAGGTGTTCAGCATATCGCAGTACCATTTTTATTTAACATTGATTTTATTATCTATCGAGCACTTATGTTTCTCCCTTTTGCTATATTAGTTGGAATCATTATGCGCTGGCGCCCACGTTTACTACCATATTTAGCTATTATTCATGTATTGATGGATGTTTCTTCAGCAGCTTTGTTATTTACTGTAGCATATTAGGTTTTAAATTATAATTGAGCGGAAAATGAAGATAATAAGGTAGTAGATGGTATAAACTAGATATCTTAAAAATTTCAGAAAAGGTTGAGTACACAATGAATCGTACAGAAATTATACGTAAACGCTATAATCGAGTTGCTTCTGTTTATGATTGGATGGATATAATAATTCGAGATAAATGGAGAAAAGCAATTTATGAAGGGTTAAACGGCGATGTCTTAGAAGTAGGTGTTGGAACGGGTCGAAATATTCCATTTTACCCACCAGAAGCTCACGTAACTGGGATTGATTTTAGTGAAAATATGCTTGCCAAAGCAAAAATACGTTTAAAAGAATTTAATGCGAATGCTCAACTCTTATTAATGGATGCTCAAGAAATGGACTTTCCTGATAATCACTTTGATGCAGTGGTTACTACATGCGTATTCTGCTCAGTTCCAGATCCCATAAAAGGACTTTCAGAGATTAGAAGAGTTGTTAAACCAAATGGAGAAATTCGCATGCTTGAACATATGCGTAGTAACCAGCCAATGATGGGTAAAATGATGGATGTAATAAATCCGTTAGTAGTAGGAATTGTTGGAGCCAACATTAACCGAGATACTATGAATAATTTACAGCAAGCAGGATTTATTGTAAAAGATGAATATCAGATTATGGGAAGTATGTATCGAATGCTAAAGTTATCTCCCAATAAATAGGGAATCCACGGGGACGTTTTGTTTGGCAGGCCAAACAAAACGTCCCTTTGCCATGCTTTTCTAATGTTATATAACTATGTTATTATAAAAGTTGAGAAAATTCAGAAAATATAAAGAAGGAGATGATCATATTATGAGTAAAAAAGTTCTAATCATCATTTCGACAGCAGAAAAAGAAAAAGCATTGACAGCGATTGTATACGCGAAAAATGCAATAAAAAATAATTGGCTTGATGATATTAAGGTTGTGTTATTTGGGCCAATTGAAAAGCTCCTAGCTGAGGATGATGACTTACGAAGTAAATTTGATAGTCTATTGAAATATCAAAAGCCGGTAGCCTGCAAATTTGTATCGGATCAAGATAATGTTAGTGATTCACTTTCAGAAATGGGATATGAAGTAGAATACGTTGGTAAATTAATTTCTGACTACATAGGAGATGGGTACGTTCCGATGGTGTATTAAGAAGCCAAGCAAACGCGGGAAGCTACGGGGACGTTTTGTTAGGTACGCCAACAAACGTCCCTTCGCCATGCTTTCTGGTGCCATCATTTTTTTATTTGTAATCCTCTGGTTGCCCCCAATATTCTATTCGATTATATTTAGGAACTATGGAATTAAAATAAATAATAATTTTAGCTTTATCTAGAAACGGATATTTTTCGAATAATAAACGATCTCCATATCTAATTGCTTCTAATGCTAATGGTAGCTCTCTTACAAATATTTCATACCGAAACGGAGACATACTTGTTCCATATGATCCATCAACATGGATATAAACATGTAATTGATGCTCAGAATGTTCCTTTTTCCATTCTGCTAACACCTCATCACGCATAGGCGTTATTTTATTACAAGCAAAATAAGAAGATACTGTAAGGAATAATTGTGCAGTAATATCTGAATGAGTTAAGGTATATCTTCTATAAATGATTGGGTCTATTTCGTTCACATATGGTAGAAAGTCAGTAGTCAGTTTTGATGGGTCTAATTTTTTCATTCTAACATTCCCCCTCTAACATGTTAATTTAAGATATGTAATAGAGTGACTGTGGGTGTCTCTGCTAAGCAAGACCGATACACAGGGTAAAGCCAAGGGGCGCTAAACAAAACGTCCACTTGCCATGTTTTTAAAAAAATTAAAACTTTTTTTATGGCTTAAATATCTAATAAGTAAAAGGGTCAAAATAAAGTTCTAATAAAAAGGGAGGATCAGCAGAGTGGATACTGAAAGCTTAGTTCTTGCCGCTAAACAAGGTGATGATGAAGCTTTCTATATGCTGATAGACGAAAATAAGGCTCTATTATACAAAATAGCATTTTCTTATTTAAAAAATGATGTAGATGTTTTAGAAGCCATTCAAGAAACAACCTATAAGGCATATATTAAGATTCAAAAGTTAAGAGAACCTAAATATTTTAAAACGTGGTTAATCAGAATTTTAATCAATCACTGTTTAGATGAAATTAAACTGAGAAAACGAACGGTTTTTTCAAAAGTAGAAACTATCTCGGAAACAGACGATTATAAAAAGATTGGATTAGAAATAGCTGTGGAAAATCTTCAACCTAAATATCGAAATGTAATCATCCTTAAGTACTTTCATGATTTAACGATTAAGGATATCGCGGAAATACTAGAAAAACCAGAAAGTACAATAAAAACATGGTTAAGCAAAGCTTTATTAGATTTACGAAAATATTTTCAAAAGGATGGTGAGTCTTCCTATGTTTGATGAGAAAGATTTAGAACAAATGAAGAGAGTAATAGAGGAAGCGCCAATTTCCGATCAGATATCACAACAAATAAGAATAGGAATTAACCGTGGCCGTCAAAAAAGAAAGTCAATGAAAAGAAGAATGCTTGCTAGTATTGCAGTAAGCTTTATGTTTATTGCNNTGCAATGTTTATCTCGATTAGAGTGTCACCGGTATTTGCTTCCTATGTGAGCCAAATACCAGGTTTAGAAAAAATTGTGCAGCTCATTAATTATGATAAAGGATTAAAATTAGCAGTAGAAAATGAATTTATGCAGCCGATTGGAGCATCTGATGAACATGAAGGGATTAAATTAACCATCGATGGCATCATTATTGATGAGAGTCAAATGGTAGTATTTTATACTTTGGAAAATAAGAGTGAATATGAGGAGATTTATGTAGCAAATCCGAGATTCTATGACGAGTTTAACGAACCCGTAATAGCTTCTATCTCACAAGACTATTACTATTCGGAAGAAAAGCAAGAAGTTATAAAAGAAAGAATCGATATCATTTTTACTGAAGAAACAACAATACCAGATATGATTTACTTGGAAACGAAAATGGGAATTGGACATGAGCGTCAAAATACGAATTTACTTGGATCCACATGGAAGATTCAACTGCCGATTGATAAATCGAAGTTTGAAGGTTTAAAGGAAGTTTACCACCTTAATAAGGAAATTGAGATTGAGGGTCAAAAAATCATCTTTAAATCGGTAACCGTACATCCAACCAAAATAGCGGTGGAAGTAGTTTACGATAATAATAATAGTAAACAAATCTTTGGCTTTGATGATTTGGTCATTGTTGATGAAACTGGAGAAGAACTATCTAACCCAAATGGAGTCATTGGATTCGGGAGTCCTTTAGGTAGTGATACTCATACAATCTTCCTTCAAAGTAATTATTTCAATAAACCTAAAGATTTGTTTTTAAAATTTACGTCGGTAAAAGCTTTGGAAAAAGATAAACTTGAGATAATTGTAGACTTAAAAGAGAAGAAATTATTAAAGAGTCCAGATGATAGAGTTTCTTTAACTGACATTCGCCAAGAAAATGGAGAGACCAAGCTCATTTTTTCAGTACAAATGGACCCTATTTTAGATAAAATGCACAGTTATTCAATTTTCTCGGGGGATATAATTGACAATAACGGAAAGAAATATTATTCAGGCAATGCGGAGTTTTCAAATATAGGAGATAATCAGCAAATCACCTTTATTTTGCCTAACAACGAATTAGAAGGACCAATTATTTTAAAGATTGGCAGGTATCCAACAAGAATAAAAGGTGAATTTAAAATTCAAGTGAAGTAAAGAAAACCAAAAGGACGTTTTGTTTGCTATGACAATTAAAAGGGCCTTTTTGCTACTCTTTTCTATTTCTCACTATCCATTAAGTATAATATTGTAAAATATGGCAAACTATAAACCTATGATGATACCACACTATTTCATTTACGGCGCAGTGGGTTTATTAATTGAAATATTCTGGACGGGTATGGGTTCGTTACTGTCCGGTAACTTTGCTTTAACGGGGCATACGTATCTATGGATGTTCTTTATCTATGGATTAGCAGTATTTCTAGAGCCCATTCATGATCTTATTCGCTCAAAATCAATGTTGATTCGAGGATTGATCTGGGTTACTTTAATTTACGCTATTGAGTTTAGTACTGGATTATTTCTAAAATTACTTATTGGTTATTGTCCGTGGGACTACAGTAATGCCACCTCTTTAACGATTTGGGGACTAATTCGGTTTGATTATGCCCCAGCATGGTTTATCGCTGGAATCATGTTTGAAAAGCTACATGACAAGCTTGATCAAATTAAAATCACATATTTAACCAATAAATGAGAAGGTCACTTTAAACAGAGTAATTAAGTTTAACTTTGTTTTGGATAGTGATCTTTTTATTTTCATTTTGGAAAATAAATAAAAAGGTAATAGTTAATAAATGTTAAGGTATTTAAAACATATGAAGTTTTTTAGAGAGGAATACGGAGTAATGAAACCAATAATTTTTGGAACAAAAGTCAAGGGACAGACTTATCGAGAAAGACAAGCAGTCTATGGCTTGCTAATCAATGATAAAAATCAGCTTGCGATTATTAAAACACCTCGAGGAAACTTTCTCCCAGGTGGAGGATTAAAGAATGAGGAGAACCATAATGATTGCCTAAAAAGAGAATTTCTTGAAGAAACGGGATTGGTAATAGATGTTGGAGATTATCTTGGTAGTGGTATTTTATATGATTTAGCCCCAACTATTCAGGAATATTTAAAGATGGTGGGCCATTTTTATAAAGTACATTTTACTGGGTTAATGCAAAAGAAAATTGAAGATGATCATGAGTTAGTGTGGATTGATAGGACCGTGGCTGAGAGGAGTATGTTACTAGAACATCAGTCATGGACAATTAAACGAATGAATAGTGTAAATCTAAATCAATAGGATTATAGACTTATTTTTTAGCGATAATTGGAATTGAATTAAATATGGAAGAAAATAAAAAGTGTTATATAATGTTAATTATAGAATAATTGTAATTATTAGTTAATTATAATTACTTTAGACACAACTTGTTTAAAAATGGAGATGAATCGAATTGAAATACTATGCTCATTCATCAGAAAATCCCGAAAAACCATGGCAATCAATAACGGAACACTTAGAAAATACTGCAAAAATTGCAGGAGAATATGCGGCGAAATTTAATGCAAAAGATTTCGGTCTTGCATGTGGAATGTTACACGACATCGGAAAGTACTCCCTAAAATTTCAAAAAAAACTAGAAGGCAACATATTAAAAGTTGATCATTCTACTGCAGGGGCAAAAGAAGCTGTCCGACTATATGGAGAAAGTATTGGTAAACTATTAGCTTATTGTATAGCTGGGCATCATAGTGGGCTACCTAATTATGGAACCGATGCATCAATTGAAGGGACTTTAAACGCTCGACTTAAAAAAGATGTAGATGACTATTGTTCATATAAAAAGGAATTAGACCTGGCTTTATCTTCTTTAAATCCGCCTCAAGTTACCGTTACTCCAATAGATAAACATATTGGCTTTACATTAGCTTTCTTTGTTAGAATGATCTATTCATGCTTAGTGGACGCAGATTATATTGATACAGAACTCTATCTGTCAGAAACTTTAAAGCCGCGGGGAAATAACTCTACAATTTTTGAATTATATGATATTTTTAATAGATTTATTTCTAATTTTGAATCAGACAAAACTAATATAAATAGAAAACGAAAGGAAATCCTAGAACAATGTTTAAAAAAATCCACTTGTGAACCTGGACTATTTTCACTTACTGTTCCAACAGGTGGTGGAAAAACTTTATCTTCTCTAGCCTTTGCCCTACACCACGCTAAAATACATAATCTTGAAAGAATTATCTATGTAATTCCCTATACCAGTATTATTGAACAAAATGCAAAAGTATTCAAAGATATACTTGGTGAAAATAATGTTTTAGAACATCACAGTAATTATTCATTTGACAATAACGACTCTGAAAACATTCAAAACATTAATCAAAAATTAAAACTTGCATCAGAAAATTGGGATATTCCCATTGTTATTACAACAAACGTACAGTTTTTTGAATCCTTATTTTCAAATAAAAGTTCAAAAACTAGAAAAATACATAATATCGCGAAAAGCGTATTAATATTTGATGAAGCACAAATGTTACCTATTGAATACCTAAAACCAAGCTTATTAGCTGTTTCTGAATTAGTGAAAAATTATGGTTCTACTGCAATTTTGTGTACTGCGACTCAACCTTCTATCAACGCATTTCTACCTACTTCTATAAAACCAACCGAGATAATGGATGATCCAATACAATTATATGAAGATTTTAAAAAAGTAAAAGTAATCAAAAGAGGTGAATTGGATGATGAATCACTCTCGAATGAGCTAAATGAATTTCAACAAGTTTTATGTATAGTAAACACCCGAAAGCATGCAAAAGAAATTTTTAATAGATTAGAAGACAATGCATTTCATTTAAGTACATTGATGTGCCCAATTCATAGGCAAGAAACACTCACCAATATTAGAAAACGCTTAAAAGATAAACAGCCATGTAAAGTGGTATCAACACAACTTATAGAAGCAGGCGTAGATGTTGATTTTCCTGTGGTTTATCGAGCTATCGCAGGCATTGACTCAATAATTCAGTCTGCAGGAAGATGTAATCGTGAAGGTTTATTATCTAGTGGCAATGTATTTGTTTTCACCCCAGTCTCAGAACATTCTAAAATAAAAGGCTATTTAGAAAGAACCGCAAAGGTGGCAGAGATGGTTTTTCGAAAATATGAGGATCCAATTTCTTTAGAAGCCATAGACTATTATTTTAGTTTTTTATATGACATTGAAGGGGAAGAAACATTAGATAAAAAAAACATTCTCAATTACTTTGAAGAACGGTACAAGCAATTAGAATTTGATTTTCAATCAGCGGCAGAAGAATTTAAAATAATTGAAAACAATATGTACTCTATAATAATACCATTTAACGAAGTCGCCAGAGAGTTAATTAATGAAGCAAAATTTAGTAAGTACCCAAAAAGTATAGCAAGAAAGTTACAACCATATACGATCTCAATTTATGAATATGAATTTAAAATTCTATTAAAGAATAATGCACTAGAAGTAATAAACGGAGCTTTTTTCGTCCTTGATAATGTTGAACAGTACTATAATCAACATACTGGACTTTTAATACCAAAAGATACCTATGGTGAAGCTATTTTTGTTTAAGAAAGGAGGATGAGAAAATATGGGATATGGCATTAAATTAAAGGTATTCGGTGATTATGCATGTTTTACAAGACCAGAAATGAAAGTTGAACGTGTAAGTTATGATGTTATTACACCATCAGCAGCAAGAGGAATTATTGAAGCTATTTATTGGAAGCCTGCGATCCGATGGGTGATTGACAAGATATATGTGCTAAACGAAATCAAATTTACAAATATTAGGCGGAATGAAGTAAGCCAAAAAATATCTAGTAATAACGTAAAGAGAGTTATGAATGGGACAAACTTAGCACTATATCAAATAACTTCAGAAGATAGGCAGCAACGAGCTTCCATGTTATTAAAAGATGTTAGTTATATTATTGAAGCGCATTTTGAAATGACAGAGAAAGCTGGAGTAGATGATACCCCAGAAAAACATTTTAATATCGCGTTACGACGAATAAGGAAGGGTCAATGTTTTCACCAGCCAAGTCTAGGGACCAGAGAGTTTGCAGCAAACTTTGAATTACTTGAAAATGAGATTCCTACTAGCTATTACAATGAAGTGGATTTAGATTTGGGTTGGATGCTTTGGGATATCGATTTTCAGAATGATCTGACACCAATTTTTTACAGGGTAATGATGAAAAATGGAATAATTGATGTGCAAGATCTATTGAAAGCGAGGTGACTGAATATTGATAATTCATGATCTAACTAAATATTATGAAATACTTACTGAAGATGAAAATAGCCATGTTCCTTCATTTGGTTTTAGTAGTGCAAAGGTTGGCTTTGCACTAAATATTTCTGAAAAAGGGGAATTACTAGATTTAATATCTCTAAAAGTGGAAGGGAACAAAGGGAAAAAGCTTGTCGATAGAATGTTAACGGTACCTGAGCAGCTTAAACGTGCTGGTACTAATGCTCCACCAAATTTTTTGTGTGATAACAGTAAATATGTATTAGGAATTGATGATAAAGGTAATCCTCAACGAACAAAAGATGCCTTTATAGCATTTAAAGAATTACACTTTCACGTGTTAAAAGAGGCAAAAGGAATAGCAGCTAAAGCAGTTTTAACCTTTTTAGACAACTGGAATATTGACGTAGCTGACCAAAATCCTGTGTTAAATAAGAATTTGAATGATTTGTATGAGGGAAGTAATATAGTGTTTAGACTTGACGGTCAAATTGGTTTTATACACAACGATGAAGAAATTAAAAAGTTGTGGAAAAAAAATAATTCGAAAAGCGAAAATGATGTTATTGGCCAGTGCCTTATTACAGGTGAAAGAACTTCTATAGCGAGATTACATCCAAATATAAAAAACGTAAAAGATGCACAACCGATGGGAGCTTCTATAGTATCATTTAACGCTAGTGCATATGAATCATATGGGAAGACACAAAGCTACAATTCACCGGTAAGTAAACACTCCGCATTTGCCTATTCCACGGTATTAAATCATATGCTTGCGAATCAAAAACAAAGGATTCAAATAGGCGACGCTACGACAGTATTTTGGGCGGAAAGTCCAGAAGATATATACATAGATTTAGCAGCTGAACTATTCAATCCTACCATTAAGCAAACTGAAAAAGAGAGTAAAGATGTATATAAACGAGACACAAAAATTGAAAAATTAGTTAAGGATGTGTTGATGCGAGCGAAATCTGGTCAAAAAATAAACGATTTAGAGGGGAAAATAGACTTACAGACAAAATTTTATATTTTAGGATTATCCCCAAACGCAAGCCGTCTATCAATTCGTTTTTTTCACTCAGATAGCTTTGGTAGTTTCGTAGATAAAACTGCTCAACATTACAAAGATATGGAAATCGTTAAAGACTTTGATCATAAACCAGACAATATTCCGATATGGATGATGCTAGGAGAAACTGTTTCACCAAAAAGTAAAAACAAAGATACTTCTCCTCTTTTAGCAGGTGCTGTTATGCGTTCAATATTAAACGGTGGGGCTTACCCAACATCACTATTCAATGCTGTAATGATTAGAGTAAGAGCTGATATAGACGATAAAGAGAAAAATATTCATAGGGTTAACTATATCAGAGCAGCAATAATTAAAGCATATTTGCTTAGAAACGCACGAATACAAAAAAATACAAAGTTAGAGGAGGTTTTAACTGTGAGTTTAAACGAGCAATCAACCAATACCGATTATTTATTGGGGCGTCTTTTTGCCGTACTTGAAAAAGCTCAACAAGATGCAAATCCAGGAATTAATGCAACGATTAAAGATCGATACTTTGCGTCTGCTTCCGCAACTCCTGCAGCAGTATTTCCTATCTTATTAAGGTTGGCACAACATCATATCGCGAAATCTGATTACGGTTATGCAATCGATAGAAAAATTGAATCAATTATGAATGAAATATCAAAATTCCCATCACATCTAACACTTGAACAGCAAGGAACGTTTGTACTTGGGTATTATCATCAAAGAGTTGCTTTTTATCAAAAGTCGGATAAAACAGGGAAATAATATTACAAATAAGGAGGAATTAAAATGAGTGATGTTATTAAAAATCGTTTTGAATTTGTTATTTTGTTTGATGTTGAAAACGGAAATCCCAATGGAGACCCGGATGCAGGGAATATGCCAAGAATTGACGCAGAGACAGGTTATGGTATTGTAACCGATGTAAGTATTAAAAGAAAAATAAGAAATTATGTTGAGGTTTTAAAAGAAGAAACCCAAGGATTTAAGATATATGTAAAGGAAGGAGCAGTGTTAAACAGTCAACATGAAACTGCATATATTGCAAAAGGAATTAAAACTGATGAAAAAGTTTCAAAGGAACAAATCACAGAGTTAAGGGATTTTATGTGTGCAAATTTTTATGATATACGAACATTTGGAGCAGTGATGACAACAGGTGTAAATTGTGGACAAGTTAGAGGGCCCGTACAAATTAATTTTGCAAGAAGCATTGATCCAATTGTAGCGCAAGAAATAACCATTACACGTATGGCTGTAACTACTGTTAAAGATGCTGAAAAAAAGACAAATGAAATGGGTAGAAAACATATCGTTCCGTATGCATTGTATAAGACAGAAGGATACATCTCAGCTAATATTGCAAAGAAAACAACTGGTTTCTCAGAGGAAGATCTGGAGCTGTTATGGGAAGCAATAATAAATATGTATGAACATGATCATTCTGCAGCAAGAGGCAAAATGGCTGTTCGTAAGTTAATCATTTTTAAACATGATAACGAACTTGGCAATACTCAATCACACAAATTATTCGAATTAATAAACGTAACAAGAAAAGACAATGATAAACCAGCTCGAAAATATACTGATTATCATATTGAAATAGATACTACCAAAGTACCTGATGGTGTGACAATAATAGAGAAATTATGATTCCAAAATATAAAGATGATGAACTTTTAGCCATTTCAGGTATTCAACATTTTGCATTTTGCCAAAGACAATGGGCATTAATCCATATTGAAAAGCAATGGTTTGAAAACTTACTAACTGTAGAAGGTAAGCATTTACATGAACGTGTTGATAATCCTGATTTTTTCGAAGCTAGAGGGGGAATTTTAACAGCACGTTCTGTGCCGCTCTCTTCGTATGCTTTGGGTTTTTATGGCATAGCAGATTTGATTGAATTTCATGCGGTCGAGGAAAAAGGTATAACGTTAAATGGACGAGTTGGAAAATGGTTTCCTGTACCGATAGAATATAAAAGAGGAAAACCCAAAAAGAATATCATTGACGAAGTGCAATTATGTACTCAGGCAATGTGTTTGGAGGAAATGCAAGGCATCAAAATTGACTATGGATATATTTATTATGGAGAAACAAGGCATAGAAACAAAGTAGTATTTGATCTTGAATTAAGAAAATACGTTGAAAGTTTTTCAGAGCAGATGCACGAAATGTATGACAAACAAATTACACCTAAAGCGTCAACATCAGATAGAGATTGTAAATCATGTTCTTTAGTCAATATTTGTCTTCCTAAACTTGGAATAAAAGTAACTAGCGTTAGTAATTATATTAATAAATTTATCGGAAAGGTATAATTATGAAAAAACTCTTAAATGTTTTATACGTTACAACGCCAAACTCTTATTTATCATTGGATGGAGAGAATATTGTTATTTTAGTAGAGGGAATTGAAAAATTTCGCATCCCTATACACAATATAGAAAGTATTGTATGTTTTGGTTTTATGGGTGCTAGTCCTGCCTTAATGGGTTTTTGTGCCAAAAAAGGTGTAGGTTTATCTTTTATAACTCCAAATGGAAAGTTTTTGGCCCGTGTAACTGGTGGTGTACAAGGAAATGTGTTGTTAAGAAAAAAGCAATATCGCGTTTCAGAAAGCGAACCTGAAATTACATCAATATCCAAAAATTTTATTACAGCTAAACTGATAAATACTAGAGTTGTAATCGAAAGAGCGATTCGAGATCATCCCGAACAAGTTAATATTGTGGATCTCCAAGAGGCATCTTCTTACTTAAGAACTAACATAGGAAGACTCCAAAAAAGTGATACACTTGATGAAATACGTGGTATTGAGGGGGATAGCGCAAAAAAATATTTTGAAGTATTTAATGAATTAATTTTGCAACAAAAGGATAGTTTTTATATGTTGAAAAGAAATAAAAGGCCTCCGATAGATAATTTAAATGCATTACTTTCTTTTCTATATACATTGTTAGCACATGACATACAATCTGCTCTTGAAACTGTAGGATTAGATCCATATGTGGGTTTTTTACATAGGGACAGGCCTGGAAGAGCATCTCTTGCTTTAGATATGATGGAAGAATTTCGTGCCTATTTCGCTGACAGATTAGCTCTTTCTTTAATCAATAGAAAGCAAATAACAGATAGAGGATTTACAATAAAAGAAAGTGGCGGTGTTCAAATGGATAACGACACAAGAAAAGAAGTATTAACTGCATGGCAAAAACGAAAACAGGAGCAAATAACTCATCCATTTTTAAATGAAAAAGTTAATGTTGGTCTATTGCCATATGTTCAAGCTTTATTACTAGCTCGTTATCTAAGGGGAGATATAGACGCATATCCTCCATTTTTGTGGAAATAGGTGATATAAATGATGGTATTAATTACTTACGATGTAAACACGGAGACAAACGCAGGAAAAAGAAGATTAAGGAAGATTGCAAAACAATGTGTTAACAAATGCCAAAGAGTTCAAAATTCAGTATTTGAATGTTTAGTAGACCCAGCACAATTTTCAGAGCTTAGGAACAAACTGGAGAAAATAGCTGATCCTTCTTTTGATAGTTTAAGATATTATTTTTTAGGTGATAAATGGAAAAATCGTGTTGAACATTTTGGAGCAAAATCTACTTATGATCCAGAGGGGATACTAATTACTTAAATATTTTTTAGTATGCGAACCTATTGCTTACATATTTCTGTTGGGACATTCGCAGACCATTATTATAAATAATTCTTTGTATTTTATTATTTTTTCTACATTTTTTACGAGTACACCAATTTAGATTCGCGAAAATGGTGTCTTTAACCATTGATATAATCAATTTTTTTTAGTATACTGTCGCACCTCGTGTAGGTGCGTGGATTGAAACTTTATATTTATTAATTTATCTTTAGGGTATATAGTCGCACCTCGTGTAGGTGCGTGGATTGAAACACTTGGTATAAAAGCCGTTCTTATTAGCTGTGATAAAGGTCGCACCTCGTGTAGGTGCGTGGATTGAAACCAGATAACACGGATCAAGGTTATATATACCCTTCATGTCGCACCTCGTGTAGGTGCGTGGATTGAAACTCCAGAAGGTTTAATTTATGCTTACAATGTATCTTGTCGCACCTCGTGTAGGTGCGTGGATTGAAACAATGTTTTTCTTTCGTTATTGTTATTAGGTGTAGGTCGCACCTCGTGTAGGTGCGTGGATTGAAACATGGTAATTTACAACTTCTTATAAGCCCTAATACGTCGCACCTCGTGTAGGTGCGTGGATTGAAACTTCCCATAGTTCTTTATTAAAAGGTAATCCTTTTGGGTCGCACCTCGTGTAGGTGCGTGGATTGAAACAGAGAGGCATTCTATTAGTTATAAATTCTAAAAGTCGCACCTCGTGTAGGTGCGTGGATTGAAACAAAAACATTTGATAGTGATGAATTAAGAGACGTAGTCGCACCTCGTGTAGGTGCGTGGATTGAAACTTCTATTAAATCTTGTTAATGTAAATTTCGTACTAAAGTCGCACCTCGTGTAGGTGCGTGGATTGAAACCTTTCTAGAACAGTCAAGCCCTAAGAGGACTTAAGTCGCACCTCGTGTAGGTGCGTGGATTGAAACTTTTGCAATAGCCACAATAAACCTCCTCCTTTAAGTCGCACCTCGTGTAGGTGCGTGGATTGAAA
>DJVJ01000042.1 GCA_002441135.1 Caryophanales bacterium UBA6259
ATAATTATTCAGCTCCTACTCGATTGTAAAAGGGGAATTATGGATACAGTTCGTTCTTTGACTTTTAAATAGGAAAGTTTTAAGCTTTTAATAAGCTAGATTCACTTTATAAAAAGATTCAATTTAATGTAAAGGAAGGAGACCTAACAACAATGACTGTTGTTTCAAATATATGTGAATTAATTGGCAACACACCAATGGTTCAAATAAAGAATCAATCAGATTCTGCAGATATTTATATTAAGCTCGAATATTTTAATCCAGGTGGAAGTGTAAAGGATAGAATTGCGCTCCAAATGGTTCAGGATGCAGAGGTTGAAGGAAAGCTAAAGCAAGGTGATACAATTATCGAAGCAACAAGTGGAAATACTGGAATTGGATTAGCGATGGTAGCAGCGGCTAAAGGTTATAGAGCTGTGTTCGTTATGCCGGAAACGATGAGTATTGAAAGAAGAAATTTACTAAAAGCATATGGGGCAGAGGTAATCTTAACGCCGGGTAAGCTAGGGATGAAGGGAGCCATTGCCAAGGTCGAGGAGTTAGTCGAAAATGGTGGTTATTACTTAATGAGACAATTCGAAAATCCATCAAATCCTCACGTGCATTCTTTAACTACAGCAAAAGAAATTTTAAAGCAGATGAATTATCAAATAGATGCATTTGTTGCTGGAGTAGGAACTGGAGGAACGATTACTGGTGTAGGGAAAGTTTTAAAAGAAGAGTTAGCGAATGTCCAAATTGTTGCAGTAGAGCCTAAGGATTCTCCGGTTTTATCAGGAGGGCAAGCAGGGCCTCATGCAATTCAAGGAATTGGTGCAGGGTTTATTCCTCCGGTTTTAAACAGCCAAATCTATGATGAAATTATCCAGATTACTACAGAGCAGGCATTTGAAACTGCAAGAAGAATAGCTAAGGAACAGGGAATTTTAGGTGGAATCTCAACAGGAGCAAATATCTATGCAGCACTTGAGGTGGCAAAGCGATTAGGAAAAGGGAAAAAAATTGTGACCATTGCTCCAAGTAATGGAGAACGATATTTAAGTACTGCTTTATATAATTTTGAAGGGTAGACCATGGTCTACCCTTATTTTCGTATATTGTTATTTGGTTTTTGGTGCTGTAATAATTTCGTCGATTAAACCATATTCTTTCGCAGCTTCAGCTGTTAAGAAGTTATCACGATCGGTATCTTTTCTAATTCTTTCAATTGGTTGACCTGTACGTTCTGCTAAGATTTCATTCAGCTTTTCACGCATTTCTAAGATACGCTTTGCATGAATTTCGATATCACTTGCTTGACCTTGAGTACCACCTAATGGTTGGTGAATCATTACTTCACTATTAGGTAAAGCATATCGTTTTCCTTTTGCTCCGGCAGTTAAAAGGAAAGCACCCATAGAAGCAGCCATCCCTATAGCAATAGTGGATACATCTGGCTTAATAAATTGCATTGTGTCATAGATTGCCATTCCAGCAGTAATTGATCCTCCAGGACTATTTATGTATAAAGAAATATCCTTTTCTGGATCTTCAGCTGCTAAGAATAATAATTGTGCAACTACAGTATTTGCTACCGCGTCATCGATTGGACTACCTAGGAAAATAATACGATCCTTTAATAGTCTGGAATAAATATCGTATGCTCTTTCGCCACGATTGGTTTGCTCAATAACCATAGGAACATAATAGCTCATTATGGTATCCTCCTCTCAAGAATGAATAGAAATATTACATTCTACATGTAATAATAATACACTAAAGGTCAAAAAAGGTCAAAGGAAAAGTGTATCATTTTCCATCACTATTCTAACCTTATTTCTGTTAAAATAAACTTAGAAACAGTAAACAATATACTATCTCTAAAATATGTTTGAAGCGTTTACATTATGTGTTTATATAAACAAAAAAAGCCTATTAAAATGAAATAGGACAGTTGATATTTTAAAAATATATGATATTTTAAAATGGTGCGCCCGAAGGGAATCGAACCCCCGCACCTGGTTCCGGAGACCAGTGCTCTATCCACTGAGCTACGAGCGCAAAATAAAGCACCAATTAGTGGCACAAACTTAATTATATGATTTTCGTTTAGAAAAATCAATACGAAGGTGTGATTCGTATGCAACAGCTAGGCTATGGCTTATATCAAGAACAAACTCAGAAGTTGATGATGACCCCTGAGTTAAGGCAAGCGATTACCATTTTACAATATCCAGCAATTGAGTTAGCGGATTATTTATACAACCAAATGCTAGAAAATCCAGTTTTGGATATGAAAGAAAAAGAAATAGAGAGATTCGAATATCTTTATCAAAATGCACGTTCCCGTTCCTATGGTAATACTATAAATTCTGATGATGAGGACTGGAATATCTGGGATACTATAGCAGCGCCAGATAAAACATTAGAGGAATATTTACTTGAGCAGATTCGATTGTTAAAACCCTCAAAAGAGGAATACGCGATTCTAAGATTTATTATTGGAAACATCAATGATGATGGCTATTTTACAATATCTATAGAAGAAGTGGCAGCTTTATTTAAAATGGATCTTGAGAAAGTTCAAAGTTTATTAAAATTAATCCAAACCCTTGATCCAGTTGGAGTTGGAGCAAGGAATCTTCAAGAAGCACTAATTATCCAGTTAGAGCAGATGGATTTAAAGGACGAAATGGCAATTCAACTTGTAAAAAACCATTTACAGGATTTAGGGGAATGGAAAGTAGCGAAAATTGCCAAAGAGTTAAATATTAGTGTTCAAGAAGTGCAACAGCTAGCTGACTTTATCAAAACCCTAAAACCAAAGCCAGCAATGGGGTTCCACAGTGCAAATCCAAGATTTATTGTGCCTGATGTAACTGTAGAAAAAGTGGATGGGGAATGGATTATCATGGTGAATGATTCCTTGATTCCTAGACTACAGCTTAGCACACAATATCATCAATATGTTCAGGGTCATAAAAAAAATATCGATGAAACAACAAAGTATATTGTTGACAAATGGCAGCAAGCAACATGGCTAATTAAAAGTATTGAACAACGAAGAATAACACTATTGAAGGTAACTAGAGCCATTTTAGAACACCAAGAGGACTTTTTTGAAAATGGCAGCTTGAAGCCGTTAACATTAAAAGAAATTGCTAAAAAGGTGGATGTTCATGAGTCCACTGTAAGTCGAGCGACAAATCAAAAATATTTACAAACACCACTTGGGATTTATGAATTTAAGTTTTTCTTTAACAATGGCCTTACGAATCAACAGGGTGAGGTATTAGCTACGGAAAATGTGAAGCAGCAAATTAAAGAGATGATTGAAAAGGAAGATAAAAGAAAACCTTTATCTGATCAAAAAATTGCAGAATTGCTTAGCAAAAAAGAGATTGAAATCTCACGCCGTACGGTGGCAAAATATCGAGATGAATTAGGAATTGACTCATCTGCAAAAAGAAAAAGATTTGATTAAAGTTTAAAAGAGAGTTGCAATATTTTTCATTTCTCTATATATTATAAATGAGAGATGAATTTTTTTTATCTTCAGTGGGACATAATAAGATATAGCGGGACTTAATATGACCATGAAGGGAGTAAAGCATTGGATATTTTAAAACTTCAATTAACATTAGTTCCTGATATGTTAGAGGTAATGAAAAAAAGGTATAGTATTCTTCAGCATATTGCAATGATGCAGCCCATTGGTCGAAGAAGCTTATCGACATCTTTAGGGATTACAGAGAGAATCTTGAGGGCAGAAATTGATTTTTTGAAAAATCAAGGTTTAGTAGATGTCGATGCCATTGGTATGAAGTTAACTAAAGAGGGTATACGATTTATTGAAGAAGTATCCCCATTTATCAAAAATTTATTTGGAATTCATGAATTAGAGTTAGCTTTACAGAAAAAACTTCAGATAAATAAAGTAATCATTGTGCCAGGAGATATTGAGCTGGATCCTTTAGTTCAAAAAGAATTAGGGAGAGCAACAGCATCCTATTTTAGACAGATTGTCCAACCAAATGATATTGTGGCACTCACTGGTGGCTCTACACTTGCAACGGTTGCCGAAATGGTTTCAGATCAGCCCATTTTGGACTCAGTTGCATTTGTTCCTGCTAGAGGAGGTATGGGTGAACATCACGAATATCTGGCCAACACTGTAGCATCGATGATGGCTAAGAAAACCGGCGCTTCTTACCGATTGCTACATGTACCAGACCAATTATCAGATGAAGCCTACCATTCGTTAAAAAATGAGACCAGCATTCAAGAAATTTTGAAGCTTATTCAATCTGCTGGTATTGTCATTCATGGCATAGGGCAAGCTAAAACCATGGCAATTAAAAGAGGTTTTTCTGAAAAAATGATTGATAATTTGACTCAACATCAAGCTGTTGGTGAAGCATTTGGCTATTTCTTTAATAACCAAAGCGAAATCGTTCATCAAATGAAAATTATAGGACTGAAGATTGAAGATTTACGAAATATCCCTTATGTTATTGCAGTTGCTGGTGGCAAGAAAAAAGCGGAGGCAATCATCGCAGTCACAAGGAGATCAAATTGTTCTGTTTTAGTTACAGATGAAGGTGCCGCAAGAGAAATGATGCAGCTAAATCAATAGCTTTATAACAATATAGAAATTAGACGAAAAAAGAACTAGGAGGAATACATGATGGTAAAAGTAGCGATTAATGGTTTTGGAAGAATAGGGAGAAATGTATTTAGAGCAGCATTTAACAATCCAGAGGTAGAAATAGTTGCAGTGAATGACTTAACTGATGCAAAAATGTTAGCTCACTTATTAAAATATGATTCTGTTCATGGCACTTTTGAGGCAACAGTAGAAGCAACAGCAGATGGAATGCTTGTAAATGGTAAGCTTATAAAGGTTGTTGCTGAACGTGATCCAGCATTGCTACCATGGAAAGAATTAGGAGTTGAGCTAGTAGTTGAATCTACAGGTCGTTTTACAAAGCGCGAGGATGCAGCGAAACATTTAGAAGCAGGTGCAAAGAAAGTTATTATTTCTGCACCAGCATCTAACGAAGATGTAACAGTTGTAATGGGAGTTAATGAAGAAAAATATGATCCAGCAAACCACCATGTTATATCCAATGCATCTTGTACTACAAACTGTTTAGCACCTGTAGCAAAGGTTTTACATGAAAAATTTGGTGTTGTTCGTGGTTTAATGACTACGGTTCACTCTTATACAAATGACCAGCAAATCTTAGATTTACCACACAAAGATTATCGTCGTGCACGTGCTGCAGCAATGTCTATGATTCCAACAACAACTGGGGCAGCAAAAGCAGTTGCTTTAGTTTTACCAGAATTAAAAGGAAAACTAAATGGTTTTGCAATGCGTGTACCTACTCCAAACGTTTCAGTAGTTGATTTAGTTGTAGAGCTTGAGAAAAATGTAACAGTTGAAGAAGTAAATGAAGCAATGAAAACTGCTGCAAATAATGAATTAAAAGGTATCTTACAATATTCTGAATTACCATTAGTATCTGTGGATTATAACCATGATCCTCACTCCTCTAGCTTTGATGCACTTTCCACTATGGTAATGGAAGGCAACATGGTTAAAGTATTATCCTGGTATGACAATGAATGGGGATATTCTAACCGTGTAGTAGATTTAGCGGCGTTCATTGCTAAAAAAGGAATATAGTGTTCAATAGAGAATAATATAATCTGTGGATGAAAGAGGAGAATATCAATTCTCCTCTTCTCGTTCGTCAAAGGGTTTGAAAATAATTCTGACTGTGGTTAAGGAGGCATTCTCTATGAATAAGAAAACAATTAAAGATGTGGATTTAAAGGGTAAACGAGTTTTTTGTCGAGTAGATTTTAATGTTCCGATGAATAATGGTGAAGTTACAGATGAAACGAGAATTAAAGCAGCCCTTCCAACCATTAAATACATAGTTGATCAAGGAGCAAAGGTTATACTTGCAAGCCACTTAGGCAGACCAAAAGGAAAAGTGGTTGAGGAAATGCGTCTAACACCTGTAGCAGCTAGATTATCTCAGTTACTAGGCAAACAGGTGAGTAAGGTGGATTCCTCTATTGGAGAGGAAGTTAAATTAGAGATCGATCAAATGGAAAACGGGGATGTTCTTCTATTAGAAAATGTTCGTTTTCATGCTGGAGAAGAAAAAAATGATCAAGAATTAGCGAAGGAATTTGCTAGCCTAGCGGATATTTATGTTAATGATGCATTTGGTGCAGCTCATCGTGCCCATGCTTCTACAGAAGGAATTGCTCATTATTTACCAGCAGTCGCTGGATTTTTGATGGAAAAGGAAATTGACTTTTTAGGAACCGCATTAGAAAATCCGAAGCGTCCTTTTACCGCAATTATTGGTGGGGCAAAGGTGAAGGATAAGATTGGGGTAATTGAGAATTTACTCGAAAAGGTGGATAACCTGATCATTGGTGGAGGATTGGCATATACCTTTGTAAAATCCCAAGGCCATGAAATAGGGAAGTCATTATTAGAGGAAGATAAAATTGAACTGGCACAATCATTTATTAATAAGGCAAAAGAACAGGGTGTTAATTTCCTAATGCCAGTTGATGTGGTTGTTGCTGATGATTTTTCAGAAACTGCCAATACTAAAGTTGTCGATATTGATGCAATTCCAGCAGACTGGGAAGCATTAGATATTGGGCCAAAAACAATTGAGAAATATCGACAGGTAATAATGGACTCCAAGCTTGTGATTTGGAATGGACCAATGGGAGTTTTTGAATTAAATGCCTTTGCCAATGGGACCAATAGTATAGCACAAGCGATGGCCAATTCGGATGCAATCACCATTATTGGTGGAGGGGATTCAGCTGCTGCTATTGAAAAAGCTGGATTAGCCGAGCAAATGACACATATCTCCACTGGTGGTGGAGCTTCCCTAGAGTTTATGGAAGGAAAAGCTCTTCCAGGCGTAGTTGCACTTAATGATAAATAACAACTAATTAAATAAATTCAATCATAAAAAAGCAGGTGACATAAATTGCGCACTCCAATTATTGCAGGAAACTGGAAAATGAATAAAACTATAGAGGATACTAAAAAATTTATTGATGAGGTCAATACTCTCTCCAAGGAGGGAGTTGAAGCAGTAATCTGTGCACCTTATACCGATTTAGCAATATTACAAGAAAAGCTAAGCAAGAATATTAAGATTGCCTCCCAAAATATTCATTGGGAAGAAAATGGTGCATTTACTGGGGAAATTAGTCCTTTAATGCTTAAGGAGCTTGGTGTAGAATACGCGATTGTTGGCCATTCTGAACGCAGAGAGATGTTTGGTGAAACCAATCAAACAGTGAATAAAAGAGCACTTGCGGCATTTAAATATGGCATTACACCAATTATTTGTGTAGGAGAAAATTTAGAAGAACGTGAATCTGAAAAGACAAAAGAAATAGTTAAAGAACAAACAATACAAGCACTTGAAAATTTTTCCTCTGAGCAGGTTAAAAATACAGTGATTGCCTATGAACCAATATGGGCGATTGGAACCGGAAAGTCATCTTCTGCTGAGGATGCTAACGATGTTATTCGCTTTATCCGCCAAGTAGTAGCTGATCAGTATGACCAGCAAGTTGCTAATCAGGTTAGAATTCAATATGGTGGCAGTGTAAAACCAGAAAATATCCGCTCCTATATGGAGCAATCAGATATTGATGGTGCATTAGTTGGTGGAGCAAGCCTTGAGCCGAAGTCTTTTATGGCCTTGGTTGAAAATGCAAAATAAGAACAAAAAAGTATAAGCTGGAAGGAGAGTGACAACAATGACTCGGCCAAAACCATTGGCATTGATTATTTTAGACGGATTTGGTTTGCGTGATGAAGTTAAGGCAAATGCGGTAGCACAAGCAAATAAGCCTAACTTTGAACGGTATTGGACCCAATTTCCGCATACAAAATTAGGGGCAAGTGGATTATCTGTTGGCTTACCTGATGGTCAAATGGGGAACTCAGAAGTGGGTCATTTAAACCTTGGCGCAGGTCGAATTGTCTATCAGGAATTGACTCGTGTTACAAAATCTATTCAAGAGGGTAGTTTTTTTGAAAACGAGGCCTTTTTAGGTGCTATTCACCATGCGAAAAAAAATAATAAAAAGTTACATTTATATGGATTACTTTCCGATGGTGGAGTTCATAGCCATATAAATCATCTATATGCTTTATTAGAGTTAGCAAAAAAAGAACAGGTCAATCAAGTGTTTGTTCACGCATTTTTAGATGGACGTGATGTTGCTCCAGATAGTGCAATTGAGTATATTAGACAGCTACAAGAAAAAATGAATGAGCTTGGGATTGGGCGTCTAGCCACCGTACAAGGACGCTATTATTCCATGGACCGTGATAAGCGCTGGGAACGCACAGAAAAAGCGTATCGTGCAATGGTATATGGCGATGGACCACATTATACAGATCCAATTAAAGCGATACGTGAGTCATATGAAAAGAGCATTTTTGATGAATTCGTTATGCCTACGGTAATTGTGGATGAAGAAGATCAACCTGTAGGTAAAATTGAGTCACAGGATGCGATCATTTTCTTTAACTTTAGACCTGACCGTGCAATTCAAATTTCACAGGTATTTACCAACAAAGAATTTCTTGGGTTTGACCGTGGAAAAGATTTCCCTAAAGATGTATACTATGTATGTTTGACACATTTCAGTGAAAGTGTTGATGGATATGTTGCCTATAAGCCAACTAATCTAGATGACACCTTTGGAGAAATAATCAGTCGAAATGGTTTAAAGCAATTGCGAATTGCCGAAACTGAAAAATATCCTCATGTTACTTACTTTTTTAGTGGTGGACGTGAAGCTGAATTAGAAGGGGAAACAAGAATTTTAATTCCTTCTCCTAAAGTAGCCACTTATGATCTAAAACCAGAAATGAGTGCCTATGAACTTGCAGATGCAGCTGTCAAAGAAATTGAAGCAGAAAATCATGATGTGATTATCTTAAATTTTGCAAATCCAGATATGGTGGGTCATTCCGGTAAAATGGAGCCAACCATCAAGGCAATTGAGGCGGTTGATGAGAATCTTGGCCGTGTTGTCGATGCTATTTTAGCAAAAGGTGGAATTGCATTGATTACCGCTGATCACGGCAATGCAGATTATATGTTTGATGATGAAGGAAATCCAATTACTTCTCATAGTACAAATCCAGTTCCATTTATCATTACAAAAGAAGGAATTGTGCTTCGTTCAGGAGGAGTACTTGCAGATATTTCACCAACAATGCTTCAGTTCTTAGGAATTGAAAAGCCAAGAGAAATGACTGGAAATAAGCTAGTTAAATAAGCTAGTTAAATAAGCCTAATTTACTTACTTAATAAGCTTTTACTACTTATGCTTTTTCACAAATAAATATAAATTGTAGCAAAAAAGAAGGAGTGAATTTTGCAATGACAATTATTGCAGACGTATACGCACGCGAGGTACTTGATTCTCGTGGTAATCCAACTGTAGAGGTAGAGGTTGTATTAGAATCTGGTGCAATGGGTAGAGCCATCGTTCCATCTGGAGCATCTACAGGTGCTCATGAAGCAATTGAATTAAGAGATGGAGATAAAAGCCGTTTTCTAGGTAAAGGTGTTCTTAAGGCAGTAGAAAACGTAAATGACATTATCGCTCCTGAATTAATCGGTATGGATGCATTAGATCAAGTTGGAATTGATCAATACATGATCGATCTTGATGGAACACCAAATAAAGAAAAGCTAGGTGCAAATGCAATTCTTGGAGTTTCCATGGCTGTAGCAAGAGCAGCAGCAGATGAATTAGGAGTACCTCTATATGTTTATCTTGGTGGATTTAATGCAAAAACACTACCAGTTCCAATGATGAACATCTTAAATGGTGGTCAGCATGCGGATAACAACGTAGATATTCAGGAATTTATGGTAATGCCTGTAGGAGCGGATAATTTCCGTGAAGCATTACGCATGGGTGCTGAGATTTTCCATAATCTAAAATCCGTATTGAAGGATAAAAGTTTAAATACTGCAGTAGGTGATGAAGGTGGTTTCGCGCCAAACCTTTCTTCTAATGAAGAAGCAATCACTACAATTTTAGAAGCAATCAAAAAAGCAGGCTACACTCCTGGTGAAGATGTATTTATCGCTTTAGATGTTGCTTCCACTGAGATTTATCAGGATGGAAAATACAATCTTGAAGGTGAAGGAGTAGTTAAAACTACTGACGAAATGATTGACTTCTATGAGGAGTTAATTAATAAATACCCTATCATTTCTATTGAAGATGGATTAGCAGAAGATGACTGGGAAGGTTGGAAAAAACTAACTGACCGTTTAGGTAAAAAGGTTCAACTTGTTGGTGATGATTTATTCGTAACTAATACTGAACGTTTAAGCCGTGGAATTGAAAATTCTACTGCAAATTCTATCTTAATTAAAGTAAATCAAATTGGTACATTAACTGAAACCTTTGATGCAATTGAAATGGCTAAGCGTGCTGGTTATACTGCTGTTATCTCTCACCGTTCTGGTGAAACAGAAGATTCCACTATTGCTGATATTGCAGTAGCTACAAATGCTGGTCAAATTAAAACTGGAGCACCATCTCGTACTGACCGTGTTGCAAAGTACAATCAATTACTTCGTATCGAAGATGAGCTTGCATATATTGGCCTATATGGTGGTAAAAAAGCATTCTATAATTTAAAATTTTAATTAAAAAAATAAGTTGTATTAAGAAACTAAGATAATAACATATAAAAAAGTTGGTGGCTTTTGATGAGTCACCAACTTTTTTGCTTTTTTAATTGAGTCTTTGGATTTTTTACATCTTTTTGTATTTAAGATAGTGGATTATAATCCTGCTGATTGTTTGCCTCATCTTGAATTTCACTACGGAAACCATTGATAGCTGCTGCGCGTTTTTGATTTTTTTCTTCAATTTGTGCTTGATCTTTAGCAGACATTTCTCCATTATGAGCCTTTAGATAGTCCTTTGCTTCCCGATAATTCTCTTGTGTATCATGAATTAGTTGCTGTAGCTTTTCTACATTATCTGCACGATTATCTGGCTTTGCCAAAACTAACACCTCCCTTTACTGAGTTTAGTTTGTGCAAAGCTGAAATTTTTATAGTGATATATATTTGGAAAACATTTAGCCCTCTTTAGCTATCATATTTTTTCATTGTATCTACAGTAGACTCTTCAATATATCCGCTTTCTTTATTCGTAACATAGCCACCTGCTAGGCCTTCATTTACCATTCGATCCTCATCCATAAAATAATTATCTTTTCCTTCATACAGTGAATCTTTTTGATTCATCTTTTTTTCTTCACTCATTAATGTTTTCTTTGCCACGTTTAAGCCTCCTTTTGGTTTTAAATGAATCGTCCTTTTTTTATTGTGCACAAAAAAAGTGAACCAGTATGCATTATTAAAATGCAATTGGTTCACTTTGACTTCAACTTAACTTTATTTAACTTTATTTAGCTTTACTTACCTTCAATATATGTCCATTTCCAGCTGCTTTCTGCGCCAAAGTTATGGGAGATAAAATCCTTCACATAAGGCTTTGTTAGGCGAGCAGTACCTTTAAAATAAATTGGTGCTATTCCAGCATCCTCTTGAACTAGGATTTTTTCAGCTTCTAACATTTGATCCATTCTAGCTTTAAAATCGTTGGTGGTTTTTCCAAAGTTAATGATTTCATCATATCGCGCATTGGAATACTTACCCTCGTTAAAAGTACCTCCACTTACAAATAAATCCATAAAGGTCATTGGATCCCAGTAGTCTGGTCCCCATCCTCCAAAGAATAAATCAAAGTCACCGGTTTTACGCTTTTCTTTTACTGCTGCTGCAGGTAAATTCTCAATAACAATATCTACACCTAATTTACGGTACATATCTTTGATAAATTCAGAGCCTTTAACGCCAGTCTCTGTATCATAGCCTAAATATCTTAAAGCTGGTAATTTACTTAAACCAAGCTCAGCTAAACCTGCTTTTAAGAATTCTTCTGCCCTTTTCAAGTCTGTAGTTACTAACTCTCCATTTGCCTCGCGGAAGGTTTTTCCTTCAGGGCCTGGTAAAGCAGGAGGTACAAAACCATAGGCTGGTAAAGAACCATTATTTAGAATAATATTGACATAATTTTCACGATCGAAGCCGTAGGATAGGGCTTTACGGATATTCGCATTTTGTAAAATATCTGTTTTTGTATTAAACATTAAATAGAAAATGGTTGGGTCTGGTTCACTAGTGTATTCTGCAGCATATTGTGGGTCGTCCTTATATGCATTAACATTATCACGAGATAAACCAACACGATCTAAATCCCCGGATAGATAAAGGTTTAATGCAGAGCTAGAATCTTTAATAATATCAAGAGTGATTTGCTCAAGCTTTACATTTCCTGCATCCCAATAATTTTCATTTTTCTCAAATACTAAACGTTGATCTTGGTCCCAAGCAACTACTTTAAATGGTCCACTAAATAACAAACTGTTGAGATCCTTACCAAAGCTTTCTCCAGCTTGTTCAACAAATTCTTGTTTTACTGGATAGTAAGTAGCAAAGGTTAACAGGCTCTCAAAATAAGGAGTCGGATTTTTTAATGTAATCACTAAAGTTTTATCGTCAGTAGCTTCTACCTTCTGAACATAATCGTCAATGATAAAGGCATAAATAGAGGATAACTCCTCGCTAGTTGCTCTAGTAATGCCATATACGAAATCTTGTGCAGTAATTGGTGATCCATCACTCCATTTTGCCTCGCGGATGTTAAATGTCCAAATTAAACCATCTTCAGACGTAGTTACCTTTTCTGCTAAGGCATTTTCATATTCTTGATTTTTGCCTACACGTAATAAACCTTCATATATATTGTTCATTACTTCAAATTCATAATTGTATTGACCTGCTTGAGGATCCAAAACAGGTTCATCTGTTATGTAATAATGTAATACTTGTTCTGATGGCCCAGCCTCACCAGCATCTTTACCATCATTATCTGTTGCTCCGCCACAGCCAACTAGGCTTAAACCAATTAGCGAAATAATCATTACTAATGCGAAAATTTTTCTTGCTTTATGCATCATGATGTAACTCCTTTCAATTGTGTGTATTATTTGTAACATAAAAACTTGCATTTTAATTATACAATATTAAAAATGGAAATCAAGGATGATTATGGATAGGGGAGATAGCTCTTGAGTTAGTATAAACAAATTAAAATAAAAAAAACCCTAATTTGGGTTTATAGGATACAAATTATAGATAAGTTTTTCTATCGATAGAAAAATATATAAAAAACTAAATTTAATGAATTAAATTGCTAAGTTGTGAAGCAACCTCCAGTAATTCTTTGATATTGTTGTTCATTTTTTCATGTGTGAGTCGATTCACAGGACCAGATATAGAAATAGCTGCAATCAGTTTCTTACTTTTATTGAAGATAGGGACAGCGATTGAAGCAGCCCCCAATTCGCGTTCTTCAAAGCTAGTAGCAAACCCATTACTTCTTATCTCATTTATCATCTCTTCAAAGGAGACTCGATCAATCATCTGTTGTGCTTCTAGCTTATCCATAATTGAACTTCTTTCAATAGGATTCTCAAAGGTAACTAATACCTTACTTGCAGCGCCAACATATAATGGCATCCTTGCCCCAATAGGAGCAACTCGACGAATTGGTTGTTCACTTTCAATCGCTTGAATACGAATTCTGTCTAATCCATCTCGAACGTAAAGACTGATGGTTTCATCCACTTCATTACGTAGCCTTTGCATCTCAGGAAGAAATAAAATAGCGGGGTCATTAATTCCACTGAGATGATTCGACAATTCTAATATTCGATATCCAAGACGGTATTTTTCTGTTTCTGAATTTTTAATAATAAATCCCTTTTGTTCTAGGGTTTGTAATAAACGGAATACCGTGCTTTTATGAAGGGAAACTTTTTTGGTTATTTGAGCAAGACCTAATTCAGAAGCTTCTGTAAAGCAAAGCAAAATGTCCAATGCCCTTTCAACTGCACGAACAGTATGCTTCTCTGAATTTTGATTTAAATCAACCATTAAAGATTCCTCCTAATATGGATATGATAACGTTTCACGGTATGAATCATCGTTTTATTTAATAAGAATTATAATGGATGTAAAGGATTTGGTAAATAAAAAGATAAAATAATATGAAAAAAGAGAAAAAAAAGATATATCGAAATTTATAAAAAATATGTATAATAGTATTGAAATTAAAAATAGCAACAACGTTTCATTAGGTGGAACGGAGAAAAGAAAATGGGAGGGGAAAGTATGGCAAGACAAGATTATTTTTCTGTCCGCAAAGAGTTGCAAGTTGGCGGTCAAAGCTATAAGTACTATTCTTTAAAAGATTTAGAGGAAAAAGGAATTGGACAAGTTTCTAAGCTACCATTCTCCATTAAAGTACTGTTAGAGGCTGCAGTACGTCAGTATGACGGTAAAGGTATTACTGAGGAGCATGTTAAGCAATTAGCAAATTGGGATAAGGGAGTAGGGGCTGATAAAGAAGTTCCTTTTATTCCAGCTAGGATTGTACTACAAGACTTTACTGGTGTTCCAGCAGTAGTAGATTTAGCAGCAATGCGTAAAGCAATGGCAGATGTTGGTGGAGACCCAGAAAAAATCAATCCATTAGTACCAGTAGATCTTGTTATTGACCACTCCGTAATGGTTGATAAGTTTGGTTCTCCTGAAGCTTTTGAATATAACATGAAAGTTGAATTTGAGCGTAATGAAGAGCGTTATAAGTTCTTACGTTGGGCACAGGATTCCTTTGATAACTTCCGTGCTGTACCACCAGCAACAGGAATTATCCACCAGGTTAACTTAGAGTACTTAGCTAAAGTTGCTTGGACAAAAGAAGTTGATGGAGAAGTAGAAGTATATCCAGATAGCTTAGTTGGAACTGACTCTCATACAACAATGATTGACGGTCTTGGTATCGTTGGTTGGGGTGTAGGTGGTATTGAGGCAGAAGCAGGAATGCTTGGACAGCCATTATATTTTGTTACTCCTGATGTTATTGGTTTTAAATTAACTGGTCAATTACCAGAGGGTGCTACTGCAACTGACCTTGCGTTAACTGTAGTAGAAATCCTACGTAAAAAAGGTGTAGTTGGAAAGTTTGTTGAGTTCTATGGAGATGGACTTAGCAATATCAGCTTAGCTGACCGTGCAACTGTTGCTAACATGGCTCCAGAGTATGGTGCTACAATGGGATTCTTCCCAGTAGATGCTGAGACATTAAACTATTTAAGATTAACTGGTCGTGACGAAGAATTAATTTCTTTAGTTGAGACTTATTATAAAGAGCAAGGCTTATTCCGCGAAGATGGAATGGAGGCACCTGTATTTACAAATACACTTGAATTAGATCTTTCTACTGTACAGCCTAGCTTAGCTGGTCCGAAGCGTCCACAAGACCGTGTTCTTCTAAAAGATATGAAGGATGCTTGGAACGAAGTTATTCGTAAGCCAATTGACAAAGCAGGTTTAGGTTTAACAGAAGAAGACCTTAATAAGAGTGTTGAGGTAGCTCATCCAAATGGAGAAACAACTACCCTTAAGACAGGCGCAGTTGTAATTGCAGCAATTACAAGCTGTACAAATACTTCTAACCCAAGTGTTATGCTTGGTGCAGGATTAGTTGCAAAAAAAGCGGTAGAAAAAGGCTTGAAAAAACCAGCATATGTAAAGAGTTCCTTAGCTCCAGGATCAAGAGTAGTTAAAGACTATCTTGAGAGAGCAGGATTACAGGATTCTTTAGATGCTTTAGGTTTTAATATTATTGGTTATGGTTGTACTACTTGTATTGGTAACAGTGGTCCATTACCAGAAGAAGTGGGTAAAGCTGTTGATGAGAATGATTTAACGGTTGCTTCCGTATTATCTGGTAACAGAAACTTTGAAGGACGTGTACATGCACAAGTAAAAGCAAACTACTTAGCATCACCTCCATTAGTTGTTGCTTATGCATTAGCAGGTACTGTTGATATCGATCTTGCTAAGGATCCAATTGGTTATGATCAAGCAAATCAACCAGTTTACTTAAAAGACATTTGGCCAACAAATCAAGAAATTCAAGACGCAATCAAAAACTCCATGAGCCCAGATATGTTCCGTGAACAATATGGTTCTGTATTTACAGCAAATGAGCGTTGGAACCAAATCGATGTGGCTAAAGGATTATTATATGATTGGGATGATAAGTCAACTTATATCCAAAACCCACCATTCTTTGAAGGCTTAAGCCCAGAGCCTGGTGATATTCAAGAAATCCCTGGCGCTCGTGTTCTTGCATTATTGGGAGATTCTGTAACTACAGACCATATCTCTCCAGCAGGTAACATTAAGAAGGATAGCCCAGCAGGAAAATACCTAACAGAGAATGGAGTTGCACAAGCGGACTTTAACTCTTTGGGTTCAAGACGTGGTAACCACGAAGTAATGATGAGAGGTACTTTTGCAAATATTCGTATTCGTAATCAAGTTGCTCCAGGAACTGAGGGTGGCGTTACAAAGTACCTACCAACTGGTGACGTAATGCCAATTTATGATGCTGCAATGAAATATAAAGCGGATGGTACATCTTTAGTTGTTCTAGCAGGTAAAGAATATGGTACAGGTAGCTCCCGTGACTGGGCTGCAAAAGGTACTAACCTATTAGGAGTAAAAGCAGTTATCGCGGAAAGCTTTGAGAGAATTCACCGCAGTAACCTAGTAGGTATGGGAGTTCTTCCATTACAGTTTGCTGAAGGCTTAAGCTGGAAAGCATTAAACATTGATGGAACTGAAACCTTTGATATCCTAGGAATAGACAATGATGTAAGACCTGGTCAATCCTTAAAGGTAAAAGTTACTCGCTTAGATGGTACTACATTCGAGTTTGATACAGTAGTTCGTTTAGATAGTGTTGTAGATATTGAATACTTCCGTAATGGTGGTATCCTACAAACTGTATTACGTCAATTACGTCAGTAGTATAAATAAAAAAGATTCAATATTAAGCCCTTTAACTAGCCATAATTACCCTTCCATCAGCTTATGGAAGGGTAAGGTATGGCTTTTATATTTTTGTAAATAATATAAAACTTGAAGTTTTCTTGATTTTATGGTAAATTACCTATGTTGAGCATGTCCTCAAGGAGGTGTAGTTTGTGACTATTTTATTTAAAATTTTATTAGTAATTGTATCTTTAGGTCTTATTGCTACTGTTTTATTACAATCCGGTAAAAGCGCAGGATTATCAGGAAGCATTACAGGTGGAGCTGAGCAATTGTTTGGTAAATCCAAAGCAAGAGGAATGGAAGCATTACTTGAAAAAGTTACTGTTGGTTTAGCAGTAAGCTTTATCATTCTTTCAGTTATTGTTGCTTACTTAGTAAAGGGCTAAAATTTAAAAATGTAAAATTATGGACATAATAACGAACAGCAAGGTTTATTCTTGCTGTTTTTTCTTTTATCTGGCGTGAATAACAACTAATTTGGAAGTGATATAATGGCCAAAAAGGGCTGTGTACTGATTCATGGTTTTACAGGTAGTCCAAAGGAAATCCAGATTTTAGCCGACCATTTGCAACAACATGGATTTGATGTAGATACTCCAATTTTGCCTGGCCATGGGGATATAATTGAACGAAGGAAAATGAGAGTGCAAGCAAATTGGCAAGAATGGATTAAAGCAGGAGAGCAGGCAGTAAAGAACATGCTAGAGACCCATGAAGAGGTTTATGTCGTAGGTTTTTCTATGGGTGGAATGATTGCGATATATTTAGCTGCAAAATATCCCCTCAAAAAACTAGTATTATTAAGCGCAAGTGCTTTTTACATGAATATTGGGCGGTTTTTTGGTAACTTAAAGCAAATGAGAGCAAAGGAACATTGGAGCCGTTATCTTTATAAAATAAAAAATACCCCTTTAAATGCAACACTTCAGTTTCAACGCTTAGTTAAGGAGCTGTTTCCGTATATAAAATCAGTACATACACCTACACTAATCATCCAAGGAGAACTAGATGATCTTGTGGACCCCAAAAGCGCGAAATACATTTATGATACAATAAGTTCAAAAGAGAAATACATCCATTTTTTACCACGTTCTAAGCATGTAATATGTCTTGATGTAGAAAAAGAAACCGTAGTTACTTTGGTTAATCAGTTTTTATTGGAGGGAAAGGTTCGATGAAAATAGTACGAAAGAATCCTGATCCATTTTATTTAGAAGGCAGCAGAAGAATCGGAATTCTTTTGGTTCATGGATTTACAGGTTCTCCTTCTGAAATGAGATTGTTGGGAGAATATTTAAATCAGAAGCAGTATACTGTTTATGCCCCATTATTAAAAGGACATGGAGTAAGTCCTGAGGAAATGGCACGTACAAATAAAGAGGATTGGTGGCAAAGTGTACTTGATGCATATCGGTGGTTAAGAGAAGAAAAAGGCTATAAGGAAATTGTGGCGATTGGACTTTCAATGGGAGGCATTCTTGTGTTGAAGCTAGCAGCAGAAAAAGAATTAGCTGCTGTTATTCCATTAGCTGCTCCTGTTTATGTAAAGGACAGACGAATCGCTCTTGCAAGATGGGCAAAATATTTTGTTGCTTATCAAATCAAGAAAGATAAAGATGAATCGATTGAAGAATTTCTTGCAAGCTATGATCGTACTCCCATTGTTTGTGTAGATAGTCTATATCGGTTAATGAAGGAAGTAAGGCAATTATTTACGAAAATAACCATTCCAGCATTGGTGATGCAGGGAAGTCGTGATGAAACAGTACTTCCAAAAAGCGCACAATATATCTATGATCACCTTAGTTCTTATGAAAAAAGTATTCTATGGTATGAAAAAACAAAGCATATAATGACGGTTGATCAAGAAAAAGACCGAATTTTTGAAGATATTTTCGCTTTTTTGGAAAAGATAGAGATAAGAATAAATAAAGAAGGTGTTTAAATGAAAATTACTAAAGAAAATATTCTTGATTTCATGCATGAAAAGCTTTATAAACCGATGACGGTTAAGGAACTAGAAGAGGTCTTTGAAATAGAAGCCTCTTCCGATTTTAAAGATTTTATTAAGCTTTTAAATGAGCTTGAGGAAAGCGGAGAAATTACGAGAACAAGAACAAACTGTTATGGTTTGTCTGATAAAATGAACCTTGTCAAAGGAAAGCTACAAGGCCATGCAAAGGGCTTTGGTTTTGTAATCCCTGAAGAAAAGGGAGAACAGGATGTATATGTTCATGCAAGTGATATGCAAGGAGCGATGAATGGGGACGTAGTCCTTGTTCGCTTAAATGCAAAAGCCGCAGGAACAAGACCAGAAGGAGAAATAGTTCGAATTCTAAAAAGAGGAAATACTGAAATTGTGGGTACCTTTACAGAAGGAGATTATTTTGGTTTCGTAATTCCTGATGATAAGCGACTGTTCCAGGATATTTTCATCCCTAAAGGAAAAATGAATGGGGCTGTTGAGGGACACAAGGTAGTTGTTAAAATCGTCAAATATCCAGAAGGAAGAATGAGTCCTGAAGGAGAAGTCATTGAAATTCTTGGGCACAAAAACGATCCTGGAGTGGATATTTTATCAATCATTAGAAAGTATGCTTTACCAGAAACGTTCCCTGATGAAGTATTAAAAGAAGCAGAAGAAGTTCCTGATCAAATTTCTGAAGAAGAGCTTCAGAACCGGAGAGATCTTCGTCACAAGAAAATGGTAACCATCGATGGAGAAGATGCAAAGGATTTAGATGATGCGGTCTCTATTGAACGTTTAGAAAATGGAAACTATTTATTAGGGGTACATATTGCAGATGTAACACATTATGTAAAAGAGGGCTCAGCCTTAGATCGAGAGGCATATTTTAGAGGGACAAGTGTTTATTTAGTGGACCGAGTAATTCCAATGATTCCTCATCGATTATCCAATGGCATCTGCTCATTAAATCCACAAGTGGACCGCTTAACCATGTCCTGTGAAATGGAAATCAATTCTAGAGGAGAAGTAGTTAATCACGATATCTTTACGAGTGTTATCAAAACAAATGAACGAATGACATATACCAATGTTCGCAAAATATTAGAGGAAGAGCCACCTGAATTAATGGAGAGATACAGCGATTTAATTGAGGACTTCCAGATGATGAAGGAGCTAGCTTTACGTTTAAGACAAAAGCGATTAAATCGAGGGGCAATCGACTTCGATTTTGAAGAGTCAAAAATTTTGGTTGATGAAGAAGGAAAACCAACAGATATTATAAAAAGGGAACGATCCATTGCAGAGCAGATTATCGAAGAATTTATGTTAATTGCTAATGAAACAGTTGCCGAGCATTTCTATTGGTTAAGGGTTCCATTTTTGTATCGTATTCACGAGGACCCTAACCCAGAAAAGTTATTTGCTTTTGCTGAATTCATCACCAATTTTGGATATGTGGTTAAAGGGTTAGCCAATCGAATTCATCCAAGAGCCTTGCAGAACTTATTAGAAGAAATTAAGGATACACCAGAACAAAGAGTAATCAGTACAGTAATGCTACGTTCGATGAAGCAAGCGCGATATGATGCAGAACCAGTGGGCCACTTTGGTTTAGCAGCAGAATATTATTCTCATTTCACATCACCAATTAGAAGATACCCTGATTTACAGATCCACCGTATTATTCGTGAAGTATTAGAGGAGGGTAATCTTGGCGAACGAAGACATCAGGCGCTTTATCATCTAATGCCAATTGTAGCCGAGCACAGCTCTGAGCGTGAGAGAACCGCGGTAGATGCTGAAAGAGATACTGAACAATTGAAAAAAGCGGAGTACATGTTGGATAAAATTGGTGAGGAATTTGAAGGAATTATCAGCAGTGTAACCTCCTTTGGAATGTTTGTGGAGCTGAATAATTCAATTGAAGGATTAATTCATGTTAGCTACTTAACGGATGATTATTATTACTTCCATGAGAAGCAATATGCATTAATTGGAGAACGAACAGGCAAGATTTTCCGTTTAGGAGACCAGGTTGAGGTTCGCGTAATTAATGTGAATATGGATGAGCATACGGTTGATTTTGAGCTTGTCGATATGAAGGAGACCAAGCGAAGTAAGGTAGCTAGGCCAAAAGTAATTGAAGGACCAAAGCGTAAAAAGGATAAGGATGGTAAAAAAGAGAAAAAGAAAACCAAAAAAGCAGGTAAATCAAAGGATGATATCATCCTTCATATTACTGGCAAAAAGAAAAAGAAGAAAAGAGATAAGAAGTAAGAAGTAAAAATAAAAGAATAAGAATTATGATTTAATAAATTAATTAAGCATAATGAAGCACCTAGAGGAATATATAATCCATTGGGTGCTTTTTGCTTTATAAAAAAGTTAAACTTGAACTTTCCCTTGCGAAAAATTTTGGTAAAAACCAAGCTTATTTTCCTCTTTTTAGCAAATAATCTTTTCACTGACTAAAAAATAGTATTTCTGTCGAATTAACATAAAGGAGTGGTAATATTGTCGAATAGGTAGAAATTTAAATTGATTCAATGGTACAATAGACTAGCCATCATAAGAAGACAGAATAGAAAACTAGGAGGCTTTTTTATGAGACAGAATTTTAACGAAGAAAATCAATTACCTTCTCGTAAAACGAAAATGGTAATGGAAGAATCAGTGAAAAAATCAAAACTACCATATATTTTGCTAAGTATTGCAGCGCTTTTTATCCTTTATTTTGGGTATAATATGCTTGTAAATAATAGTGATGAAACCTTAAAAACGGATACTACCAATAGTCAGGAAACTGGAACTGGAGCTTCTGAAGAGAATGGTTCGAATACTACTTCTAGCCAAGATGCAAGTAGTGATAGTCCACAAAGCGATTCTACAACAGATAATCCAGACCAAGCTGTTTCCAATGGAGATGAAAATACAACAGGAACAGAAACAAGTGGTTCAACATCTGAACCCTCAAATGGTTCTGTTGGAAATGATTCTTCAAGTGATATAAACTTTGAAGAAGTAATTGGTGAAAATCTTTGGGAACCTATAGGCACTACTCAACAAGAGCCACATACCACTACTTTTGAATTAGATAGCGTGGATTGGAAAGAGATGGTTCAGGCAATTGTATATGCAACCAAAATTTCAGAAGATAAATTAATTATTTGGAGATTACAAAATGGTGGCGCTCCTGATTTAGCGATTGGAACAGTAAGTACGTATGAATTTAGAAATTCTCCGTTACAGGTTCACTTAAAATGGGTAAGTAATGAGGGATGGATGCCGATTAAGGTATTTCAGTTAGATCATAATTCGTATTTTGAGGAGTAAATAACTGTATAGAACCTAATATGAATTGAATAGATAAGATAATATCCACCATGTTGGTGGATATTTTTTATTATATTTGTTATAATAAGCCCACGATTAACTTTAATCAGGAAAAAGATTTTATTATTATTATGAAAAGAAATGTGGAGTTGAACCAGATGGGAAGCAAGGATTATAAGGTTGTGGCACAAAATAAAAAAGCAGGCCATGATTATTTTATCGAGGAAACCTTAGAGGCAGGAATTGTCTTAACAGGTACTGAAATAAAATCGATTCGTGCTGGGAAGGTTAATCTAAAGGATAGCTTTGCCCGCATTTCTAATGGGGAAGTATTTATCCATAACATGCATATTAGCCCATTTGAACACGGAAATCGCTTTAACCATGATCCTACAAGACATAGAAAGCTGCTTCTTCACAAGCTAGAAATTTCAAAGTTAATCGGGAAAACAAAAGTAAAGGGATATTCATTAGTCCCAACCAAGCTAATTTTACGTAATGGATTTGCTAAACTAGAATTAGCATTGGCCAAAGGAAAGAAGCTACATGATAAACGAGATACTATTGCTAAAAAGGATGCACAACGAGAAATCGCAAGAGCATTAAAGGAAAAGCAAAAGATGTAGCATGGATGGAAAAAGGTTCAACTTTAAGTAATATATATTTTATGATATACTAATTGATGTAAGGTCGATATATACCTTCGACTGAACAAACCTAACATGGGGGCGTTTAGGATTCGACGGGGATAGTTCGAGCATCAGTAGCGAGCCGAGGGGCTGCGACCTCGCCAAAACGCGAAACGCCAATATAACTGGCAAAACAAACAACAACTTCGCTTTAGCTGCTTAATACAGCTTGCGGCTCTACCACTCCATCGCCCATGTGGCGTGACTAGGGCTCAACTTTAGTGGGATACGCGGTTTCACCTTCCGTCTGTAGGTGACCGAAGAGACTAATCAGACTAGTCTATGAGATAGCGGGTTACTTGGCAGTCTTATAGGCGAAAACAACCTCAAGTAACTGCGCTCGGAGAAGCTGTTGTGGCGATGTCTTCGGACAGGGGTTCGATTAGTAAATAGTCGCCTTATGTGGTAACACATAAGTGATAACTTGGCTTTATCGGTGAAACCTAAGTCTACTTATGGTGGGTAGATAAGGCAATACCGAGCGGTATGTGGAGTAATCCAACAGCCGTGTATCGACTCATAGGCTGCCTAATAGGCAGTACTAGGATGTAGACTCAGTTTTAAATCTATAGTCTGCATAAGACGCCAAGGGACTTGTGATTATACAAGTTCAAGATATAGTCAGTGCCATTGCGAAAGCATGGAATTGCATGTCCCCTCGCCTCCACCATACATAATCAAATATTTATCCTGCAATGTGCGTAGTGCCTAAAAATTTTTAACCTATACGATAAGCTAGGGAGACGGAACTTAGAACGTTATGTCAGGCCCACCTCCTTTTGGACGCATGGGAAGACAGAAAATCTAAAGAGTTACCCACCTGTTGAGACAGGGTTAACAGCTTATAGGTAATACGGCATAGGCGGGCTATAAAGTAAACATATAACTGATTTACCTTTAAGGTAGATCAGTTTTTTTAGTGTAACTAGAATGGCACAAACTAATAAAAAGATATGCTGTGTTCGTTGAGGAAACGAGTACAGCTTTTTTATTTATCGGATAGGAAAGAATTAGATTTCCCTATCCGAAATAAGAACAGCTAACCTTTTGCCTTCGTCTTAAAAGGGCCTGGCAAAAGCCAAGCTTTTCTAATAAAAATACTCGACGCAATTAACTAATTATTCAGAATAATAAAAATAAACAAGCATAGATATTTCAATATATATGAAAAATCAATTATCTAAGAATTTAATTGAATTAGGGGGGAAACATTCACTTATTTTTAAGGCTATGGAGATTTTTCTACAACCAAATTTAAAATATTAAAAGATTATCGAGGAGGGGGTCTATATGCTAGGAACGTTAGCAATTATCGTAACGCTAATTGCATTAATGTATTTTGCCTATAGAGGGGTTACAGTACTTATTTTAGCACCAATACTGGCAATGGTAGCTGTTCTCATCTCAGGAGAAATACCATCTTTGTACGCTTTATCTAACGTATTTATGCCTGCAGCAGTTGGCTATGTAGGTAACTATTTGCCTGTTTTCTTAGCCGGTGCAATATTTGGTAAGTTAATGGGAGTAACAGGGGCAGCATCAGCAATTGCTGACTTTATTGCCATTAAGTTTGGGGAAAAGAGAGCACTTACGGCTGTAGTAGTTGCAACAGCATTGTTAACCTACGGGGGTGTTTCCTTATTCGTTGTAGTTTTTGCAATGTATCCAATCGGCGCTACATTATTAAGAAGAGCCAATGTTCCGAAACGCTTATTACCAGCGGCTATTGCATTAGGAGCATTTACCTTTACAATGACAGCATTACCGGGTTCACCACAATATATAAATACAATGCCAACCGTTTTCTTTAACACAGATATTTATGCTGCTCCAATATTAGGAATTATAGCCTCTGCTATTATGTTATTTGGAGGAATTTACTATCTTAACTGGCGTTCAGCTAGGCTAATTGCAAAGGGTGAAGGTTACGGAGATCACAAGAATGAAAACCTTCATGATATTGATGATAACATTCCGAAATTTGGCCTTTCAGTTACACCAATTTTCATTGTATTTATTCTTAATTTTATCCTAACAAATTGGTATTTTAAATTACCTTCTGTTATTGATACCTATAAAAAAGCTGGTGGAGGAGTCAATGGAACCTGGCCAGTTATAATAGCACTTGCTGTTGCTATCATCTTCATCATTATTACCATGAGAAAGTTTATTCCTAATAAAAATAAAACGGTTTTTGATGGCGCTGTAGGATCGCTCCTTCCAATATTTAATACTGCCTCTGAGGTTGGATATGGTGGAGTTATTAGCTCAATGGCAGCATTTGCAACAATTAAAGCTGGTATTGTTGCAATGGATATTCCATCAGTATTTAAGGTGGGTATATCCACTACATTGTTGGCTGGAATTGTGGGCTCATCATCAGGTGGAACCGCTATTGCCCTAGAAGTACTCTCCGATGAATTTATGATGATGGATATTGCACCTGAGGCACTACACCGAATTATGATTATTGCTGCTGGTGGTTTAGATTCTCTTCCGCATTGTGGAGCAATCATTACATTATTAGCAGTTACTCAGCTTACTCATAAAGAAAGCTATAAGGATATTGCTGTGAACACAATTGCCTTACCATTACTAGCTGCACTAGTTGTTTCTGTATTCTATTTAGTAACCGGTATCTATTAAGAAATAGTTTAAGCATATATTAAAAATGGGAGGTTGAGTAAATGGGAGAAAAGAGAATCGTTCTAGTTACTGGATCAAAACAAGGAATCGGATATGCAATTGCTGAAGCTTTTGCTCAAAATGGAGATCAACCAATCATTGTTGATTTAGAATTGGAAGAAGCTAAAAAATCGGCGAATATTTTAGCAGAAAAATATGATATTAAACCAATTGCCTATGTGGCTGATGTTTCTAGCCACGAATCTGTACAAAAATTAGTAGAGAATGTCATCAATGAATTTGGGCAAATTGATATTCTAGTTAATAATGCAGGCTTGCAGCATATTGATCCAGTTGAAAATTTTCCAATTGAAAAATGGGATATTTTGATAAATGTAATGCTAAAAGGGCCTTTTTTACTAACAAAATACGTAGTTCCACATATGAAAAAAAGACAATATGGTAGAATCATTAATATTTCATCCGTTCATGGCAAAACAGCATCTCCGTATAAATCAGCTTATGTATCAGCGAAGCATGGCGTTGTAGGTTTAACAAGAACCGTAGCAATCGAAGTGGCCAATGATAATATTACTGTTAATGCAGTAATGCCTGGTGCAGTTAAAACATTATTAGTGGAAAATCAGCTTAAAAAGTTAGCTGAGGAAGATGGAATAAGTGAAGAGGAAGCTTTACACAAACATTTGCTTCATAAGCAAGCATTAAAAAGATTTATTAAAGCGGAGGAAGTTGCAGCGACTTGTGTGTACCTAGCTTCAAAAGGTGCTAGTTCTATTACAGGTGAAACAATAAGTGTATCAGGTGGATGGTAATCATTCCTTCTCTAATGAAAACGGGTAACTCCACACTTTTTACACATTTTATATGTAGTCTAGATATAGTAAAGAATGAAGCCGCATTTTTTACCTTCCTGTTAATGACTGATTTCGATCAGTCATTTTTTTTTTGCCTCCGACAAAATTAGACGGTATTTTCAGAATCTTCGTGATATAAGTATATATAGTATGTCTAATTAAAAAAAGTCTTTCATATGATAGAAGGGGGTATTAAGAAGAACCAGAATCAGAATTTACTTTAAAAAAATAAAAATTTCAGGAGGTAGGTTATGAAGAAAAGACTATTAGGGTTATTATTCACAAGTATTTTAGTATTGTCTTTGCTAACTCCAGCTTTTGCAAGTACTACAGATGAACAGTTTAATGTAGAGCGTTATACAGATCGGGTAGATATTGATGGAAAGCTAAATCAATTAGCTAATGATCCTGAGTTCCAGAAACAAGCAGAGGTAAAAATAAAGGAATCTGCAGCTCAGGTTTTTCCAACAAGTAGTAAAGGAAAAAAACCATCTAAAAATTCAGATGAAACAACTGAAGCGGCTTCTACTAGTACAGAAAGTGCCTTTACATTTGATGGAGGAACGAAATATTTCCTGAATTATGAACTTGCTTTTAAATCATTCACACTTCGTAGTGTTGGTGAGCATGTAGAAGTGTGGGTAGCAAATGATTTATCCTTCCCTGTGGGAGATTTACGTCCAGCTCATGTTGTAACACAAGCACAGGTGGATATTCTTCGTGATGAATTTGATAATAATATTTATCCTGTAGACACTCAATTCTTTGGAATGCCAGATAGCCATGATGGATCATATTCACTACTTGCAGACTGGGGATATGTACCAGAAGGTTACTATGAGGGTGATGGAGACAAGATAATTATGCTTGTAGACAATATTCGCGATGATAACTATTATGATTCAACATATCCATTTTTCGTTGCTGGATTCTATTGGGGTACATTAGAAAATTATATTGACCGAAATATTATCACTATTGATACAAACAGCTGGGCTACTCGTTTAGAAAACACCTTCTATGGAACAACGATTCATGAATTACAGCATTTAATTCATGCTGACAATGATGGTGATGAAACTTCTTGGGTTAATGAAGGAATGTCTACTTTCTCTGAATTCTTAGGTGGATATGGAATGGATGCTGGATCTATTAACTTCTTATTAGACCATCCAGAAAACTCTTTAACTAACTGGGATGATCAACGCTACGCAACTACTGGCCCAGAGACAATAGCGGATTATGGATTAACTCAACTCTTTAGTCTTTATATTTATGAGCAATTTGGAAAAGAATTCATTCGTGAAATTGCTTTAAGCCCATACAATAGTATCGAAAGCTATGAAAAAGCATTAGAAAATAACAATATTAACATGAGTTTCCAAGACGTCTTTAAGAATTTTACTACAGCATTATTGGTTGATGATACTACTACAAATAGTGGTATTTATGGCTTTAAAAACATTGATTTAAGAAAACTTCCTGTAGATAAAGCGGGAACAGAGCGTGGAATGACTGTTAATTTTGAGAAAGCAGCATTATATGAAAAAGATGGTGTACCAGCATGGGGTGCAGATTATAAAGTTCTAGATTTTACGGATAAAATCCGTAGCATCTCCTTTGATGGTGTAGATTTCCTTCCTATTCCATGGAAAACGGTTGCTGACCCACAAGGTTCTGGAGAACAAGTATACTGGGGTAATCAAGGGGATGAGGCAGATAATGCTTTAATCTTTAAAGCAGATTTAACCAATGTTTCCAATGCTACACTTATCTTTGATAATTTTATTGATATTGAAGAACAGTGGGATTTTGGGGTAGTTCAAGTTTCTACGGATGGTGGAAATAGTTGGACTTCATTAGCAAATGATAATACTCGTTCTGATGTCGTTGAAGAAGGTTATCCTAAGATAAAAGAAAATCTTCCTGGATTTACAGGTTATTATGAAGATTGGACTGCAGAAACTTTTGATCTAAGTGCTTATGCTGGTCAAGAAATCTATGTTTCCTTCCGTTATTTAACAGACTGGGGCTACAATGATACTGGTTGGTTTGTTGATAATATTCAAATTCCTGAAATTGGCTTACTTTTTGACGGAAGCTCAATGGATAATTTAATGTCTAACGACCAATTAACAAAGAATTATGTTGAGTATGCAGTTACATTTATTCAGGAAAAAGATGGAAATTACAAAGTGATTGATGTTGATCCTTTTAATGTAACAGAAGAAAATGCCTTACAGCTTCGTCAGCTTTTCCTAGACGGAACAACATATATGAAAACTTGGTATGCTGCTCAACAAGATAGTTTAAATCCAGTGGATTTTGAATATGAAGTATTGTTAAAAACTCAAGGTCCTAAGAAATAAAGTATAATTGTTTAAAAAAACATAAAGTGAATGAAGAAAAGTTAGGCTAACTTACTTTGTTGGTCTAACTTTTTTGTTTTATCGGAAGGAAAAAATAAAATTTTTCTATCCGAAATAAGATTATCAAACCCTTTACCCTCTTCATATTTCCTTCATCTTTTATGTTTAAAGTATAGTTATAAGCAAATTAACTATATAAAAAAGGAGATAGATAATCATGAAAAAGAAATTAGTAACAGGGATATTAACAGCAGCATTAGTCTTAGGAGTAGGAACGAGTGCATTTGTAGCATATGCCAACGAGGGAACATGGAATCCAAGAGCATTCATGCAACAGCGTGGAATTAATGTAGAAGAAGCTGAAAAAGTGATGAAGCAGCAAGGAATCGACGTAGATCAAATGTATGAAATAATGAATTCTGGAGATTACGAAAAAATTCAAGAATATATGCAAAATGCAAACGTTAATTTTGGCCAAATGCTACCTTTTATGAAACAAATGCATCCAAATTGGTCCACAAAGGAAATTCAAGAACGGTTTGAAAGCATGCATGGTACAGGCGGAGCTTTCAATAGCAAAAATTTCCAAGGAATGATGGGTGGATATCAGAACTAAATAAACAAATACAAAAGAAGATAGGAGTATAAAAAATCCTGTCTTTTTTGTTGATTCTATATTGAAAATAAGCATGATAATGAATTTATATCTTGTTGCTTACACTTACACTCTAATAATTAAATAATCCCCATTTTTCATGTGTACTACGTCTGCTTTCATTGCTTTAGCTATATCAGCAGTCATCGTTTTGGCTTCTTCTTCATTTTCAGCCCAGAGGCATAGGGAAGTTCCTCCGATAACCCTATCTCTTTTGGTAGTAACTAATGCTAAAACCTCATAAATAGGTCGATCAGATGATTCTCTACCCATATTACTTCCTCCCAATCATATTGCTATTCATTACAGAATGACTCTTCTTCACATTTTCCAATAGTGGTGTATTTTTTACTGTTTCAATCAGTTTGTTAATGTCTTTCGTAATTGGAATTAAGGCAATAACTACTCTTCCTTGCTGATATTCTTTGCGTGTAAAATGATACCTTTTTACACCTAGAGCCCTAGTAGCCTCAAATATAACGGCTTGGCGTTGGCCATAATTATCTAAGGTAATTCTAAAATGATCCTCACGTGGGTAAATAACGACGGCAATGCCTTCTTCATTAAATAATTTTTGAGCATTTTCAGTACCAAGTATGTTAGTAACAAAAATTCCATCTACAAATAATTCCGTGTCTTTTACTTCTATTTTGCCTTCCTTCACATCAGCAATATCGCCTACGGTTTTACCTTTAGAAAATCGTTTTAATAAATAGAGGGTGATCATACCTGTAGCTGCTCCCACAGTAATACTAATCCACGTTTTCTCTTGTCCAGATAATTGAATACTTAAAGCACTAGTGAAGGAAACTATTAAGGCAAAGTAATTTCTTGCCTCAAAGGTTTTAGCTATTCCATCAATATAAGCATTACCTCTAAATGTATATTCCGTATTTTCAAGATCTTTTAAACTATCACGTTCCATTTTCCTAACATCTCTAAATTGTTGTATCGCAAGAGCTAAAAAGGTTACTGCGACAAAATTTTTAGTCATTATAGCAGGTATAGCAACTGCTCCTAATGCTGCTGCGACAAATCCTGTTAGTAAATGAATAAGATAGCCATTAGGAAAGGAAGGATATTGCCTATAATCTTCTTTAAGAGTTATAAATCGGGCAAGTGTTCCTAAAATAGTAGAAATAATTATAATTTCAATATGTTGACTGGAGATCATAAAGCCACCTCGTCTTATTTCGGTATTCATTTTATTATGCCCAAATATACATTGAATAGTTGACTTTCTCCATACTTTCTGCATACAATCTCCATTTTTTCTTCATTTGAAGGGTTTACTATTATAACTGTAAGACAAACAGATAGTCAGGAGGCGAGACAAACAATGTTTTTTATTCTTATTTTAATCATCGGCTTTTATTTCTATAAAACAGGCGAACTTCAAAGATGGATGGGTAACGCATCAGCTGGAAAAAATAGTGGTGATGCAAAAGGGGTCTTAGATTTACGTTTAGCAAAAGGCGAGATTAGTGTGGAAGAGCATGAGAAAATTAAGAATATACTCTAATTTAAATAAATAAAGTTTTTAAGAATAACGAAAAGGAGGAATGAGAATGTTTGGACATATAGGGAGGTATGGATTAAATGGTTTTTATGGTAATGGTTATGGATTTAGAGGGTTTGGTTTTGGACATGGCTTTTTCGGGGGATTTTCTCAACTATTTTTCCTTATTCTGATTGGAGTTGTGATTTACTTGCTCATTAAACTATCGTCTACAACTTCTAGAAAGAGACTATTTCAATCGAATATGAATACAGAAGCCAAAGAGATTGTTAAACTTCGTTACGCGCGAGGGGAGATTTCTCTAGATGAATATCAAAAAATAATGGACTCTTTGAATTAAGGAGATATAGAAAGGAAGATTGAAAATGGGACCAGGATATGGTGCATTTAATGGTGGATGCTTTGGATTAGGAGGTGGATTTGGAATGATGTTTTTGGGGATATTAATTGTCGGTTTGATTATTTATTTGCTTTTTAAAGGAATAAATAATAATCAAAATGATACAATAACAAGCTCAAACAAAGGTAGTACTAATGCCAATGCATTAGAAATCGCAAAAACCAGATTGGCAAAGGGTGAAATTACTGCTGAGGAATATGAAAATATTAAGAAAACATTAATGTAGTAGTTTGTTTAAAAAAGAAGCATCCTTAGTAGACTTGATGTGACCCCAAAAAGTTAAAGTTTTATATTAAGCAGCTAATTGGCTGGTGTGAATTCGGTATTGAACCGGACTCATGCCTGCCAATTTTTGCTTTATACGTTTATTATTATAATAATTGATATATTCTTCAATTCTCTTTTTTAAATCTTCAAAAGAGCGACGTGCCACTCCATAATACATCTCTTGTTTTAATAAACCGAAAAAGTTCTCCATAGGAGAATTATCGATACAATTTCCTTTTCGTGACATACTCTGGAATACTTTGTTTTCTTTCAGTGTTTTAACCCATTTTTTATGCTGATAATGCCAGCCTTGATCGGAATGAATCGTTGTTCTAAATTTAGATCCTTTTACGATTTCGAGAGCTTCCTCGAGAGGTTTAAGAACCAAATCTAATGTTGGATGCATACTAATCCCATATGAAAGAATTTCTCCGTTAAACATATCCATGATTGGATTTAGGTACAGTTTCACACCGTTTAAACACTTAAATTCTGTAATATCTGTTGTTAATTTTTGATGACATATACTAGTGTGAAAACGACGGTTAATACGGTTCTTTGCAATCGTTCCTACCGTCCCTTTGTATGAACTATACTTGCGTGATTTTCGTCTAAACTTTTCTCCTTTAAGTCCTAGTTTCTTCATGATACGTTGAACTTTCTTATGATTCACCTTAAGCCCTTTTTTCACCAATTCTAGGTGGATTCGACGGTAACCATAATTAGCATCATTTTCCTCAAATATGGTTTGGATAGATGCTTCTAGTTCTTCATTTGGATTCTTCTTCTGCATCATTTTTATATGATAATGATAAGAAGATTCAGGAATACCGACTATCTGTAAAACATCCTTTAATCGGAATTCTTCTTTGAGTTCGTATGATAACGCTGCTTGTGCTTTTCGAGATAGCCTTCTGGATCCATCTGAAAAGCTCGCAACTTTTTTAAGTATTCTACCTCTAAACGAAGCAACTCGTTTTCTCTTTCTAACTTTTTTTCGTTCGTTAATTCACTTTCTTCTACAGAATTCTTTCTTTTTTTATTCTTGGCATTGTCAGACATGGGTGGTCGTCCCTTCGGTTTACCCAGTGCCTCAATGCCGCCCTCCAAATAAGTTTTTTTCCATGCAGTAACAAGAGAAGGGTTTGTAATACCAAATTGGAGGGATGCATCTATTTCTGAAGCACCAGTGTTTTTAATATAGTCTAATATATCTTTTTTAAATTGAACAGAATAAACCGAATCGTGACGTTTCCGCATCAATCCATTTATTCCAAATTTCTCAAATACTTTTACCCATCTTTTTATTTGTGTATGGCTTTTTACACCATACTTCTCAGCTAATAATCCATATCCTAATTTGCCTACTTGATACTCCCTTACAATCATTAATTTAAATTGTTCGCTATATTTAGTCATAAAAAACACCCCAAAAGTTATTTTTTACTCTAACTTTTGGGGTGCAGTACAACTAAGTGTTGCTTCTTTTTTTATTCTCCATAAAATCTCCATGGTTTATATTTACACTTAAAATTAAAGATGATATTTTTTGTATATTTATATACCTCAACGGGGTATAGGTAAAATCTAAAGGTGGTATTAGATATGAAGAAATCTTCGGTAGAAAGGCATTTGCTATTGAGAAGATTAGCTTTTTTCGATTATTAAAGGTGAAAAAGGTTCTGATTGGCTTTGAAGTAAATGAAAAAAAATTAGAGATTTACTGTTAAATTAGGAGAAAAAATTGTATTTCAAAAAGGGGGGGCTATAAAGATGGAAAATATCACTGAGCACAATCATTCTCCTGTGGATACCCAAAAAGTTCTACAACGACTGAAAAAAGTAGAAGGCCAAGTTCGGGGAATTCAAAAAATGGTGGAAAACGATAGATATTGTGTAGATATACTAATTCAGATAGCCGCTGTACGTGCAGCTTTGGATAAAGTAGGGTTATCGATATTAGAAAAGCACACCCATGGATGTGTTCAAAAAGCGATTAAATCTGGTGATGGTGACTCAGCAATTGATGAACTAATGGATGTAATAAAATTATTTATTAAATAGATTTTGATGAGAGAGTGAGGGTTGTTTATGGAGGCAAAGACTACAATAAAAATTGAGGGAATGACTTGTGCCGCTTGTTCAACAAGGATTGAAAAAGGTCTAAATAAATTAGAAGGGGTCAGCGCTTCAGTCAATTTAGCGATGGAAAAGGCATCCTTAACATTTGACCCAGCAAAAATATCAATGGAAGAGATTGAAAATAAAGTTAAGGATTTAGGCTATGGTGTTGCTAAGGAGAAAGTTGAGTTAGATTTAACAGGAATGACTTGCGCCGCCTGCTCATCAAGAATAGAAAAAGGTTTAAATAAAGTGCCAGGGGTATACTTCGCTACTGTAAATCTAGCAATGGAGCGAGCGGTAGTGGAATTTAATTCTGAGGAAGTAGATACTGAAGATTTTATCAAAAAAGTAAGAGATTTGGGATATGACGGAAAAGTACATGAGGATGAAATAGACCAGCAATCTGCGAAGGATAAGGAGTTAGCCAACAAGAAAACAAAGCTGATTATTTCTTCTCTCTTATCCTTGCCATTATTATGGAGCATGCTTGGCCATTTTGGAATTGAAACACTAACTCCATCCATAATTATGAATTCATGGTTTCAACTAATTTTAGCAACGCCAGTACAATTTTATATTGGATATCAATTTTATCATGGCTCCTATTCTGCTCTGAAAAATGGAAGTGCCAATATGGATGTACTCGTCGCATTAGGTACTTCAGCAGCGTATTTTTATAGTATTTATGGAATGGCGGCTGGAACGCATCAGCTCTACTTCGAAACAAGTGCTGTTTTAATCACTTTGGTTCTCTTCGGTAAATATTTAGAAGCTTTAGCAAAGGGAAGAACCTCAGATGCCATTAAAAAGCTGATCAGTCTACAAGCAAAAACCGCCATGGTAGAAAGAGATGGCGAAGGTATAGAGATTCCGATTAAGGAAGTAATAAAAGGGGACATGGTTATTGTTCGCCCTGGTGAAAAAATACCAGTGGATGGAGAAATTATTGAGGGTCGCTCTTCTATTGATGAATCCATGATTACTGGAGAAAGCATACCGGTTGATAAAAAAGTTGGGGACACAGTAATCGGTGCAACCATTAACAAGCATGGTACTTTTAAATTTAAGGCGACAAAAGTAGGTAAAGAAACAGCACTAGCTCAAATTATTAAAGCAGTAGAAGAAGCAAATAGCACAAAGGCTCCAATTCAGAGAACTGCCGATGTAATTTCAGGAATATTTGTGCCAATTGTTGTTTTGATAGCGGTTTTAACGTTTTTAGGCTATTACTTCTGGCTAAATCCAAATAATTTTGAAGTTGCTTTAGTTAATGCAATAGCTGTTCTTGTTATTGCCTGTCCATGTGCATTAGGTCTTGCAACACCTACTTCAATTATGGTTGGTACAGGCAAGGCTGCAGAACAGGGAATATTGTTCAAAGGTGGAGAACACTTAGAAAATACCAAGAAAATTAATGCAATTGTGTTCGATAAAACGGGAACAATTACAAAGGGTGAGCCTGAATTAACAGATTATATTCCGTTAGAAGCTACAGAAGAAGAATTATTACAATGGGTAGGTTCTATTGAAAAAAATTCAGAACACCCGATTGGGAAAGCAATTGTGAAAGGTGTTGAAGAAAAAGGAATCTCTATACTTCCCATTGAGGATTTTGAGATCCTTCCTGGAAAAGGATTAAGGGCAAAGTTAAATGACCAAATAGTCTATGTGGGAACACGGAAATTGTTAAAAGAGATTGGTCATGATTTAGTAGCTATTGAAGATCAAATGGCAGCATTAGAAGCACAAGGGAAATCAGCTGTTCTAGCAGGTACTGTTCAGAAATTACTAGGAATGATCGCTGTAGCTGATACCGTAAAATCTGATTCGAAGGAAGCAATTGCTAAGCTAAAAGACATGGGTATAAAAGTCGTTATGATTACAGGTGACAATCTCCGTACAGCAAACACTATTGCAAGGCAGGTTGGTGTTGATGAGGTTCGTGCTGAAGTAATGCCAGAGGATAAAGCTAAAGAGGTTCAAGTCTTAAAAAATCAAGGTTATACTGTAGCAATGGTTGGGGATGGAATCAATGATGCACCAGCGTTAGTCACAGCGGATGTTGGAATCGCTATTGGAACAGGTACGGATATTGCTATTGAAGCAGCTGACGTAACATTAATTGGCGGAAGCTTAAATGGTGTAGCTGAAGCGATTTTTATCAGTAAACGAACATTAAGAAACATTAAACAGAATTTATTTGCATCTTTGTTTTACAATTCTGCAAGTATTCCTATCGCCATGGCTGGTCTTTTAGCACCATGGGTTGCCGGTGCGGCAATGGCCTTAAGCTCAGTTTCTGTTGTGCTTAATTCCTTACGACTAAGAAATATTAAATTAAAGTAATAATCTATATATTTGCAACCCTTAATTAAGGGTTCATATAAATCTAAACAAATATAAAGGAGGAAAAACAAATGGAAAAGGTTATTAAAGTCGAGGGTATGACATGTAATCACTGCAAAATGGCTGTAGAGGGAGCATTAAATAAGTTAAGCGGAGTACTCGATGCAAAAGTCAGCTTAGAAAATAATAATGTAACAGTTACCTTAAATGAAGGGGAAGTAACCTTTGAGCAAATGAAAGCAGCAATAGAAGATCAAGGCTATGATGTTGTTGAGTAAAAAATATTAATGAATAGAAAAAGATTATAACAATTTAATGTTTTTAAAATGTCGATTTGAAAGATGCACTGAAAACAAGTTATTATTTTTGGTGCTTTTTTTTTGCCTTTTTTGTCAATTTTATATAATAGGGTTTTTATTTGAACCCTTTTATAAAATTTAGCCTTTTAACAATAATAGGGTAAACTAAAAAATAATTAAGGCTGGTTTGTATCCTAGACCAATGGAGGTAATCTTTTATAATGTTTCAATGGTTTGTAATGGTTATGGCGAAATATGGATATATTGTTCTGGTATCTTCACTTTTTCTAGAAATGATTGCCCTTCCTTTTCCTGGAGAAGCATTAATGAGCTATGCTGGTTTTCTTGCCTATCAAGGGCAATTTTCATGGCCCATTAGCATCATTACAGCAAGCCTTGGCACGATACTTGGGATTACCTTTTCCTACTGGATTGGGTTTAAATTGGGAAATTCGTTCTTTGAGAAGTATGGCAAATACATGCATATGGGACCTGAACGATTAAACAAAGCTTCCTTATGGTTTAAAAAATACGGAAATAAGCTACTACTTATTACTTATTTTATTCCTGGTATTAGGCATATTACCGGCTATTTTTCTGGCGTTACTCAAATCCCTTATCGAGTCTTTGCAACTTACGCCTATCTGGGTAGCATCATCTGGGTTAGCACCTTTATTTCTCTAGGAAAAATATTAGGACCACAATGGGAGCAATTCCATAGCACGATAAAAAAATACCTTATTATTGCCGGACTCATAGTTCTATTGGTTTTAGTTCTAATCTATATTTACCGAGTATACAAGTTTAGACTAAAGGAACAACTAGAAGCCAAATTAAACAAAGCGATAGAAACCTTTCATACTTTAGGTCGGGTAAAAGTTTTAGTCATTGTATCCAGTTTGATTTTTATGGGATTATCCATTCTTATGGTTGGGTTAATTCAAGATTATATTCATAATGAATTTCTTTTATTTAATGAAGTGACTTCATTACTAGTCCAGCTTATCTTTAAGCAAAATTGGGACACTTTAATGAATCTATTTAGAGGATTAGCTTCATTAAAATTACTTCTTCCTATAACACTTTTAACCTTATTGTGGGTCAAGAGGAAAAGTAGAGATCATTATCTAGAGTCACTTTTTTTAATTGTCGTCGTTATAGGGGGAGAAATCTTAGAAGAGATTCTTCGGCTTTTTCTTCACCATTTTTCACCGATTGCCTCAGAAATAGTGGGTTCATTTCCAAGTGAGAAATCCTTAATGTCTATTGTAATTTACGGATTTACGGTTTTTCTATTCCTGCGTCATACGAATAAAGCATGGTTGCATAATTTATCGATTTTTCTAGTTTTACTTATTCTTCTATCAATTGGCTTAAGTGGTGTTTATCTCCAAATTGAAAAACCGAGTGATATTGTAGGTGGCTACGTCTTTGGTGGGGTGTGGTTAAGTTTAAATGTAATTTTATTAGAAATTTATCGTATTTTAAGGAGATTAAAATTGCTAAACTAAATTAGTCACTTTTTCATAGCAAAAGAGTTTATACTTCAAGTGTGATTTTATTTTTATTATAGCAGAGGGGATTTTATATAATGGGAGATTATCTAATTGCTGTCATACAAGGAATTGTTGAAGGATTAACGGAATTTTTGCCGGTGTCTTCTACGGGGCATCTTATTTTGTCAGGGGAACTACTTCATTTTACAGGCAATAAAGCAGAGACATTTGAAATTGTGATTCAGCTTGGAGCAATCCTAGCTGTAGCAATTATTTATTGGAAAAGATTGGTTGGCCTATTCAATTGGAAAGAGGGTTTCCATATTAAAAATAAAGATGGTGTGGGAAAACTGAATTTAATTCATATTTTTATTGCGATTTTTCCAGCTATGCTAATGGGACTCATTTTACATGGAGTAATTAAAGATTATTTATTTTCCCCATATACAGTATTGATAGGCTTAGTAGTTGGTGGAATTTTTATGATCTATGCTGAAAAAAAGAAAAGGAATGTTACAGCTGATAATATGGATCAGCTAACCTATAAACAAGCGTTGTATATTGGTCTATTTCAAATTTTAGCCTTATGGCCAGGATTTTCGCGCTCAGGCTCAACTATTGCTGGAGGCTTATTAGTTGGGACGAATCAGAAAACAGCTGCCGAGTTTTCCTTTATTATCGCTATACCTATGATGATTGCGGCAAGTGGATATGATTTACTGAAAAGCTATCAGTATTTATCAATCAATGATTTTGGCTTTTTTGCTGTTGGCTTTATTGTATCATTTGCCATCGCACTTCTAGCAGTAATTACTTTTCTTAAATTATTACAAAGGTTAAAATTATCTTCCTTTGCCTATTATCGTTTTATTGTAGCGGCATTATTTTGGTTTTTTATTTTAAAATAGGGTCTATCTAAATAATTGCAAGCGATGACAATGAGGTGACCCCCAATTGTCATCGCTTTTTATTAATTATTCTATTGGCGTAACAGAACTAGTTTCTAGGTTATCATTCGTTATTAATTGTTGAGTGCTATAATAAGCAACTTGGTCAATATGATATCCATAAGCGGTTACACTATAGTCAGAGACAAGATTAGAGGTTATACTGTCACCATCAACGATTGCCCAAAATGCTGCTTTCGTTCCATCATATTGAGCAATTATATTTCCATTCTTATCTTTTATATATACAAAATCATAACCAGCTTCTGTTTCAAACTGAGAAAAATGAATAGCGACCTTCTGAGCACCTGTCTTAGTATAGGTGTGTCCAGAATTATAGTTATTTGTATATGGATGTGGTGTATCCGCGCTCATTGTCTCATAATACCATTGTGCTGTGGTTTGACTGCTTGTTGGATAAGTGACATTTAAGGCATAGGCTTTTGTTGTGCTTGAAGCACCATTATATCCAACTACCTTAACATAAAAGGTTCCTGTAGTAGTTGTTGAATAGGAGATGGATTCATTTGTTGTTCCACCATTTTCAGATTTGGAAAGCTGAGTCCCACTAGTATTGTACAAGTATACATCATAGTCACCAGCGAGATTGGATAAACTCACTGAGATTGTTCCTGTACTGGTTGTACTAAACTTAAAATAATCCACATCTGAGGAAGACCAGATATAAGAATTATAGGTTGTTCCACTAGTTAAGGGACCATAAGCAGAACTTAATGTCCCATTTGGTTCATAGGTATCTGAAGTACTAGTTGTTTCACCGATACCAACTGCCGCATATCCATTAGAAACAGCTTGGTATTCAACACTGGTAGAGCTATATAAATCAGTAGCTGATTGTAAAAGTGCATTACGTGCGTCATTAAAATCGGATTGTGAAGTGAGATAGGTGGTTAATGCACGATAATAGATTGCACCCGCTTTATCTAAACTGATTGTTGTTGCAATATTATAGAATGCTTTATTTGGAATTCCACTGTTGGTATGAACTCCGCCATTATCTGATGTGGTGTTTAAATAATTGTCCATGTGATCTGGTTGATCATAAAGAGTTGGGTTAGAAAGACTGCGCAATGCATCTCCAGCTGTTCTTGGAGTATAAACGTCTTCACCCATTAACCAATCTGTATCCCCATGATAGGCTTCAACTAAAAAGCCGAAAACATCGGAAAAAGACTCATTCAAAGCACCTGATTGATCTTGATAAATAAGATTAGCTGTTTTTTCCGTAACGGCATGAGTTAATTCATGGGCTACAACGTCTAGTGCTCCTGATAAAGGAATAAATGTTGTTCCATCACCATCCCCATATACCATTTGGGAACCATTCCAGAAAGCATTGTTATAATTTGTACTATAATTAACAGTAGAAATAATATCTGAACCGTTATTATCATAGCTATTCCTATTAAATTTATTGTAATAGTAATCATAGGTTACACCTGCATAATAATGCGCATCAACAGCAGCTGCCTGTGAGCTTAAATTAAAGTTATTATCTGTGTCCGTAGCATAGCTACCAGGTAAAGTTGTGCCATTATTCGCAGTATAAGTTTTAATAATACCATTCATCGCTTTTGTTGTATCGTATAAATAATAGGTATTATTTGAGGAATAAGTATTTAACGTTTTTGTTACTCCATTTACTCCTATACCTGTGCCTGTAGTAGCAGCATCAGTTATTGCATCATATTTGTAAATAACTCTACCATTTATAGCATTAACAAATACGAATGTCCTTCCAGCTTCAGGTTGAATATATTGTAGATCAACAAGGTATACTGGCTGCCATTGTTGTTGATGTTCAAAAAGAAAAAGCTTTCCTTTAGGTTCTGTGGAAAAGCTTTCTGCTGTTGTTTGAAATGAAAGAGATTTTTTAGCCTCATCCACTGCTTTTTCTTGAGTCACCTTAACCATTTGAGTCCATTTTACATTGGCTAACTGTGGCTCTACTTGACCATTTATTGCGACTACGATTCCATTTTTATCAGTATGGATAAGTAACTCTGCCCCATAAACGGGAATGTTGTCCACTACTAATTGAGTTTTATAATGAGACATTCCTAGCTGATCTGTAGTTATTTCTAAAATTCTAAATTCTCCAGCGTCTAAATCGAATAAGGACTTGTTTCGATTTAAGTATGCAAGAAGTTCCGAAGTAGAGGTTATTTTTTTCTCTGATAGTATTCCGGAAATAAAATCTGGTATACCTCGCTTCTGGTCCCAAGATATATTCATCTGGTTTCTTTCACTAAGACGCTCAAATTGATCAATAATCTTCATTTGTTTCTGTTTTTTTTCAATGCTGTAATTTTTTTCGGCAAATACGGTATTCATTGGTTGAACTAAAAAGCTGCTTAATAGAAGTACCATAATTGCACTCCAAATAAATCCTTTTTTCATTTTCTCACTCCCTATTAATTTACTAGACTAAAATTATGTAGCAAAATATGTTATTAACAAGTTATAATATTCTGAAAATTTACACAATAGGATTATGTCCCTATATTTCTTTATCGTGATGGTTCTTTTGAATGAAATAATTTTGTTATTAGATAAAATAAAAGGGACCGTTGTTGAAACGGTCCCTTTCGCACTTCAATGGACTAAACTAGTCTACATATTTTATTCACATTTTATCGGTATTCTAAGTATGTACAAAAGGATAGGTTAGGGAATAGAAAAAACCTGACTAAACTTACATCCTTGAGGAAAAATAGATGGGTATGGGATAATTATATTAGAAACATTAATATCAAAATATATTACAACATTGGAGGAAGAAATATGGATAAAGTAAAGTTCATGGAAAATTACAATATATATACAAAGGATATTTTGAAATCAAAAACTACTTTTAAATCAATCGATGAAATCATGGATCACCTAAAGCAAAAAACAGAGGAACATATGGCAGGAGAATTTATTGCGGTTTTTGACCACTATAAGCATACAAAAAGTTTGCCAAATGGTGAGATTGCGGAAGATATCTTAGATGCAAAAAACTTCATTTTTTGTTTTGGAGTAATGATTCCTAACCCAAATGCAGTAGCATTGCGCCCACGTGCTATCGGGGTTACTGAATTTGCAGATAAATTCGTTCTTAATTTTATGGAAGCACCAATGGAAAATGCCAATAAGTCAATGATTCAGTTTATCGAATCAGTGGAAAATAAATAGGAATAAGAGTAGCTCACCTTTTGCCTACCTAATTAAAAGGGTTTAACAAAAGGTGAGCTTTTTTTACTTTACTTTTTAATTGGCACCACACTACAAGTACAACGAGACACACAGATGAGCTTATTTTCTTCGTCGGTAATTTTTATGTCCCAAACCATCGTTTTTCTTCCCTTGTGAAGTGGAATAGCAGTAGCAGTGACTATCCCGTCTTTTTTTGAACGAAGATGATTAGCATTGATTTCTAGTCCAACTGCTGCTTCCTTTTCTGGGTCAATATTTAAAAATGTACCAACACTTGCAGCAGATTCGGCAAGAACAACAGATGCTCCCCCATGTAATAAACCAAATGGCTGATGTGTTTTTGGGCCAACAGGCATTGTCATTACAACCCTATCCTTGGATAGCTCCACATTCTCAATTCCTAACAATCCCATTAAAGTATTTTGATAGTCCATTTTTAGCTCCCTTTTTCTACCTGTTTTTCACCAATTTTATCATATCCTAAATGCTTTTTGCAAAAAATGAACTAAAGTTCATTTCTTCTATTGACACTATAAGAAATTGGAGTGTATCCTTAAATCAGATTTAGAGAAAATTAATAAAATGGATAGTTTGTTTACATTTTGGAGGGGAATTTTTGTGAAGCTCAACCTACTTGAGAAGGCAAAAAAACTTTCTATTGATAAAGGTCAGCCCATTCTTGTTAGTATGGTTAATCAAATAAATATGCTTGATCCGCTTGCATTTTTTGAAGCTGGTAAACGATTCTTTAATGGTAATCGGAACTTTTGGTCCGATCCAGAGGAGGAACTCATTCTTGTTGGATTAGGTTCAATGTATTCCATTCAAACAGATTCACCGAATCGTTATCAGCAAGTGGAAAAGGAATGGCAAGCTTTTTTAAAAAACGTTTTTCCTGAGTCGTTAAACAATCCAATGGGTACTGGTCCTCTATTGATTGGGGGATTTTCTTTTGATCCATTGAAAGAGAAAACAATGCTCTGGAAACAATTTGAGGAAACCATGTTAATGCTTCCTAAATTTATGCTTACTATAAGCAAAGGAGAAGCTTACTTAACAATCAATGAATTTGTTTCAGAACATACAAATACAGAAGAAACCACTCGACAGCTAACATATATAGAAGAAAACTTAATTTCCGATGCCTTTAAAATATTAATTCCAACTTCCAATCTAAACACTCAAATAGAAGCAATAGAAATTGAACCCGAAAAGTGGAAACAGGCTGTTACGAACCTAGCTAAGGAAGTTAGGGAGGGAGTGCTTGAAAAGGTAGTCCTTGCGCGAGAATTAAGACTCCGATCAGAGGATTCATTTTCTCCTTATTCTACTTTATATCATTTGCGTGAGGAGCAAGCCCATAGCTATCTTTTTGCTATTGAAAAGGGTGCCGATTGTTTTTTAGGTGCAACACCAGAACGACTGATAAAAAAAACGGGTGATGAAATGTTATCGACTTGTTTGGCAGGCTCCATCAAAAGAGGAGAAACACCAGCAGAAGATGAGCGACTAGGAAATTGGCTTTTACAAGATAGCAAAAACCTTCATGAACATGGTTTAGTAGTGAAAATGATTAGTATCGCCATGGAACAAGTCTGTCAAACAGTGGAGATTCCTCATCATCCCGTGCTAATTAAATTAAGAAATATCCAGCATTTATATACGCCAGTAAAAGGAAAAGCTAAAACAGATTCTTTAATATTAGACATGGTAAACCTACTTCATCCAACACCAGCTTTAGGCGGTTATCCGAAAGAAATTGCCATGAAGAAAATTCGTGATGAGGAGTTGTTGGATCGTGGATGGTATGCTGGTGCAGTTGGCTGGCTCGATGCGAGAGGGAATGGTGAGTTTGCTGTCGCTATACGTTCAGGTCTATTACAAGGGAAAGAAGCTTCTTTATTCGCTGGCTGTGGAATTGTTGGTGATTCTAATCCTGAAAGTGAATATCAGGAAACTATCATTAAGTTTAAACCAATGCTATCTGCATTAGGAGGAAATCTGAAATGGCATCAACAAGTGCATTAACTTTATATACTGCTGCTTTTGTCGACGAGTTGACGAGATGTGGGCTTAAAGATGTTGTTATTAGTCCTGGTTCACGGTCTACACCAATGTCAATGGTTATGGCCGAGCATCCTGAAATGAAGGTATGGATTGAAATTGATGAGCGATCAGCGGGCTTTTTCGCATTGGGAATGGCTAAAGCAAAAAGAGAACCTGTTGCTCTTGTCTGTACATCAGGAACAGCCGCAGCAAATTATATGCCTGCCATTGTAGAAGCTTATCTTTCAAGGGTGCCGCTTCTTGTAATCACTACAGATCGGCCTCATGAATTAAGGGATGTAGGTGCGCCACAAGCAATAGATCAAATTAATTTATTTGGAAAATATGCAAAGTGGTTTGTGGAGATGGCACTTCCTGAAGAAGATGAAAGCATGCTTCGTTATGTAAGAACATTTGCAGGACGAGCAATAGCAACTGCATTTAATGGACCTGCAGGGGTTGTCCATTTGAATTTCCCATTTCGTGAGCCATTAATTCCAGACTTTTCAATAGAAAATCTGTTTAATGTAGGCAGGATGCCACGAGAAAGATATGTTAAAGGCTCAATAGGAACATTACTTCCCGATCAAGAAATTGTACGAGAGTTAGCTGAAATTACTCAACATACAGAAAAAGGATTAATTATTGTTGGTCCACATGATGAGCCTGAGGTGGCAGTTGCTGTGACTCAACTTGCTGAAAAATTAAAATATCCAATACTTGCTGATCCATTATCTCAATTAAGAAGTGGGAATCATAATATGGATTGGATCATTGATGTTTATGATACTTTTTTAAGAGAAGATGGATTTGCTTCCTCTTATCAGCCGGATGTGATTATCCGTTTTGGTGCAATGCCGATATCAAAAGCACTGCTACTCTATCTAAAACGCCATGCACATATCAGGCAAATTATTGTGGATGAAGATGGTGGATGGAGAGAACCGACATTACTTGCTTCTGATATGGTATATACAAATTCTAAGATGCTGTGCGATAAGGTTCTTGAGCAACTACATGAGAGAAATATCATAAGAACTATGGATTGGGCAGATCATTGGATGAAAGTAAATAGTAAAATACGAGCATTATTAAGTGATGAGGGAAGAAAAGAAGACCTATTTGCAGGGCGAATCATTCTCGAACTAGCAGAACTGCTACCAGAGAATTCTACGCTCTTTATAGGAAATAGCATGCCAATTCGTGATGTTGATAGTTTTTTCTTTAACAATCATAAAGGAATTCGAACGTTAGCTAATCGCGGGGCAAATGGAATTGATGGAATAATTTCTAGCGCCCTTGGGGCATCAACGGTGGCTGAAGAACCACTTGTCCTAGTGATTGGTGATTTATCCTTCTATCATGATATGAATGGATTACTGGCTGCCAAACTGAACAAATTAAATGTAACCATTATCCTAGTCAATAATGATGGTGGTGGAATTTTTTCCTTTCTTCCACAATCCAATCATCCGAAACACTTTGAAGCATTATTTGGGACTCCAATCGGACTAGATTACAGCCATGCAGTTGCAATGTATGGAGGACGTTTTAAACGAATAAGTGATTGGAGTGAATTTAGGGATACATTTGCAATAGAGATCCAAAAAGAAGGATTATCTGTGATTGAAGTACCAACCAATCGTCAGGAAAACGTAATTGCTCATCGAGAGGTTTGGAAAAAAGCATTAGAAGCTGCAAGAGAAATAAGTAATGGGAGGTAGGCGCAATGAAACAGGTGATCAATGGCATTACCTATCATTATGATTTATATGGTAATGGAGAGCCTCTACTTCTATTGCATGGATTTACTGGTAACACGGCAACATGGGAACCATTTAAAAAGCGATGGGGTCAATCATTTCAAATAATAATGGTGGATATTATTGGTCACGGTTTAACGGATTCGCCAGCAGATCATCAAAGATATGAGATTGATCAGGTTGCTAAAGATATTAAAACCCTACTTGTCGGTTTACATATAGAAAGCTTACACATTCTTGGTTATTCCATGGGAGGAAGATTAGCATTAAGCTTTGCATGTAATTATCCGGAGATGTTAAAGTCACTTATACTTGTCAGCAGTTCACCTGGGCTAAGGACAGTAGAGGAAAGAAACAATAGAATAGAACAGGATGAAAGATTGGCAGACCGAATTGAACATGATGGAATTAAGGCATTTGTTGATTATTGGGAAAACATTCCGCTTTTCGCTTCGGTAAAAAAGTTACCAGCCGCTGTTCAAGAGACAATTAGACAGGAAAGACTTCTTCAAAAGGAAATTGGGCTCTCCAATAGCCTAAGGGGAATGGGAACGGGTAAGCAGCCAAGTCAGTGGGAATGCTTGCCAAAGCTGAATATCCCAGTATTTCTTTTGTGTGGTAGTGAGGATACAAAGTTTGTAAAAATTGCAGAAGAGATGCAAAACACATTTCCAAATGCTAAAAGAAGCATCATTGAGGAATCAGGACATATGATTCATGTGGAAAAGCAAGAAGTATTTGGCCAAATTATCATGGACTGGCTTTTGCAGGTTCAAAACAATTAAAGGAGGAATATTGATGATTGAATGGAAAACAATGAAGGACTATGAAGATATTTTGTATGAAACTTACAATGGAATCGCAAAAATCACAATCAATCGCCCAGAGGTTCATAATGCATTCCGCCCTAAAACAGTAATGGAGCTTATCGATGCGTTCTCTAGAGCGCGTGATGATTCAAAAGTGGGTGTCATCATCTTAACAGGAGCCGGGGAAAAAGCATTCTGCTCAGGCGGTGATCAAAAGGTTCGCGGCCATGGTGGTTATGTAGGTGAGGATGAAATTCCACGTTTAAATGTTCTTGATTTACAGAGACTAATTCGTTTCACACCTAAACCAGTTATAGCGATGGTAGCTGGCTATGCGATTGGTGGAGGTCATGTATTACATATTGTTTGTGATTTAACTATTGCTGCTGATAATGCTGTTTTTGGCCAAACTGGTCCTAAGGTAGGTAGCTTTGATGCGGGTTATGGTGCAGGATACCTTGCTCGTATTGTTGGACACAAAAAAGCACGTGAAATTTGGTATTTATGTCGCCAATATAATGCTCAAGAAGCACTAGATATGGGACTTGTTAATACAGTAGTTCCACTTGCTCAATTAGAAGAAGAAACCATTAAATGGGCTGAAGAAATTCTTGAAAAATCCCCAACGGCTCTTCGTTTCTTAAAAGCTTCATTTAACGCAGACACTGACGGGCTTGCAGGTTTGCAACAATTTGGTGGAGATGCAACATTGCTTTATTATACAACAGACGAAGCAAAAGAAGGTAGAGATGCCTTTAAGGAAAAACGCCAGCCAGATTTCAAGCAATTTCCTCGTTTCCCATAGGCCGGAAGAATTAACTTACTACAGATAGCTTGATGACAAACAACCGTCATCAAGCTATTTTTAAAAGAAAAGTAAGGGGTTGAGTAGAAGATTGATACTACCAAATTGGTTAACCAAAAGAGCAGAACTATCTCCGAATCGTATTGCAATCATAGAGGATGAAAAGGAGTATACCTTTGCTCAGTTGCTAAATGATGTTGAAATATTAAGTGGTAGGTTATCCACTTTGGGCTTAAAAAAAGGAGATCATGTTGCCTTAGCCCTAAGAAATACCTATGATTCGGTTGTTATGATTCATGCAATGCAATCACTTGGAATAGTAATGGTTTTACTGAATACAAGATTGACCGCAAGAGAAATGGCATGGCAAATGGAAGACTCTAATTCGAAATTTTTTATTTATGACGAATTATTTGCTGACAAAGCACAGCAATTGGAAACAATCAGTTCAATTATAAATACATTAACACTTACAGAGTTAAAGACATTACCTTCCGGAAGCATTAATTTATTGAGCGAGTTTGATTTAAATGATATACATACGATTATTTATACCTCTGGAACCACTGGAAATCCAAAGGGGGTTATGCTAACCAACGGGAATCATTGGTGGAGTGCAACAGGTTCAGTTTTAAATCTTGGTCTTGATGTGCAGGACCGTTGGCTTGCTTGCTTGCCATTATTTCATGTTAGTGGACTTTCCATTTTGATGAGGAGTGTTATCTACGGAATTAGTATAGTTTTGCATGAAGGCTTTGAGCCAAAAAAGGTAAATCTGGCGATAGAAAAGCAAAATGTGACAATAATCTCTGTAGTCAGTGTAATGCTACAAAGAATGATTGATGAGCTTGGGGAAGATCAATATCCATCCAGCCTTCGTTGTGTGCTTCTTGGTGGTGGACCAGCTCCGAAGCCATTACTGGAGGAATGTATGGATAAGGATATTCCAGTATTCCAAACCTATGGAATGACAGAGACTGCGTCACAAATTGTTACGTTAGCACCTGAATATATGTTGACCAAGCTTGGTTCTGCAGGAAAGCCACTGTTTCCTTCTCAACTTCGGATTGAGAAAGATAGTAAAGAAGCTGACGCCAATGCTATCGGCGAAATTGTGGTAAAAGGACCAAATGTGACATCTGGATATTATCAGCGTGTGGATAAAACGAAAGAGGTTCTGAAGGATGGTTGGCTCTATACTGGTGATTTAGGGTATCTTGATCAGGATGGCTTTTTATTTGTTGTTGATCGGCGGAATGATCTAATTATTTCTGGCGGAGAAAATATTTATCCCGCAGAAATAGAATCGGTGCTGATGGGATATCCAACAGTAAAAGAGGCAGGGGTAACAGGGATTTCACACGAAAAGTGGGGTCAGGTACCGATTGCGTTTGTTGTTTTAGAATCAGGTCATTTAGCATCTGAACAAGAATTAAAGGATTTTTGTGAACAGCATCTTGCTCGGTATAAAATTCCTCAAAGGTTCTATATGATTGATGAATTGCCAAGAAATGCTTCCAATAAGCTTTTGAGAAGAAAACTTTTGGAACTAATCCCTAACGCTATACAAGAGCAATAGGGTATGTATACTGTTATACAGTAGAGGAGATAGCTGATGAGAATTGAAAAAATCGATCTTCGTCGTATAAAAAACAAGCTAAAAACACCTTTCAAAGCAAGCTATGGTGTAACAACAGAGCGTGAAAGCATCATCATTGAAATGAAGGATGAACAAGGGAATATAGGTTGGGGTGAATGTGTTGCTTTTACTGTGCCTTGGTACACCGAAGAAACAGTCAATACCTGTTGGCATATGTTAACGGATTTTTTAATTCCTATTCTACTTCAATCAGAGATTACTCATCCAAAAGATTTGGTAGAGCTATTTCGTATGGTACAAAAGAACAATATGGCCAAAGCTGCTCTCGATGGGGCGGTATGGGATTTATATGCAAAAAGAAACCGGATTTCCTTAAAGCAGGCAATCGGTGGTACTAGAAGTGAAATTGAAGCTGGGGTAGCCATTGGGATAAAGGATCGTCATGAGATGCTTTCTGAAATTGCTACTCTTATCACTCAAGGCTATAAGAGATTTAAAGTGAAGATTATGCCAGGCAATGACATTGAACTAATTAGGACGATTCGAGAGCAATTTCCAGATATTCCTTTGATGGCAGATGCCAATTCTGCCTATACATTGAAAGACATGGAGCATTTAAAAGAATTAGATCAATTTCAGTTACTGATGATTGAACAACCGTTTGCAGTGGATGATTTTATTGGGCATTCCACTCTTCAAAAGGAGCTCAAAACCCCAATTTGTCTTGATGAAAGTATTTCAACCTTCTCAGATGCTGAACTTGCTCATCATCTTGGAAGCTGTCAGATTATCAATGTGAAGGCCGGTAGAGTTGGTGGGTTAACAGAAGCTTTGCGCATTCATGATTATTGTGTGGAGCAGGGGATTAAATTATGGGTAGGAGGCATGCTTGAATTTGGTATTTCTAGAGCTCAAACGATAGCACTTGCTTCTCTATCAGGTTTTACGATTCCAGGGGATATTTCTGAGACAGCACGTTATTGGGATGAAGATATAACTATAGAAGCCGTAGAAGTGAATAATGGTCTTATTAAAGTATCTGATGATTCTGGAATTGGTTTTAATATCAATAGAGAGCTACTTGAACGATTAACCATTGCTCAACAATCTTTTTTCTGATAGATTTTTGATAAATATTTAGAATGAAGAGAGGGGGAATGGCATATGTTCAAAGAAATTAGAAGAAAAGACAGAGAAATGGATCAGGAGACATCAATCGAACTATTGCATACAGGGGAATACGGTGTTTTATCTTTGGCCGAAAAGGAAGGATATCCATATGGAGTCCCACTTAGTTATGTATATCTAAACGGTTCAATCTATTTTCATTGCGCATTAGAAGGACACAAACTTGAGCTTCTACAACAAAATAATAAGGCTTCCTTTTGTGTGGTAGGAGAAACAAGCCCGCTACCTAATCAATTTAGTGTAAGATATAAAAGTGTGATTGTTTTTGGAGAGATTGCGGAAGTAAAAGATGTTGAAAAAAGAGAAGCCTTAGTTGCATTTTTAGAAAAATATTCAAGTGATTATATAGAAAAAGGTATGAAATATTTGGAGAAAGATGAGCATCGAACCAAGGTTTTTAAAATGACTATTATACATATGACAGGAAAAAATCGTAAATAAACATTTGGGTTGCGACAAAAGAGAGGGCTGCAATTAAGTCAATTTGCTAATGACTTAATTACAGCCCCTTAAGTTTTGTCTACTTTACCTTACAGCTTGATGGTTCATCTTTAGACTTTAATAGATGGGATAAATCAGGTAACTGTTCAATAATTGCCTTTAGCATCTTTTCCTCTGCTTTAGGATCTCTTAAAGAATAGTAAACCCATTGGCCACCTTTTCTTTCTTTGACTAGATTAAATAATTTAAGCTTTCTCAGGTGCTGGGAGATTGCTGGTTGGGAAACATCAACTAGCTCAGTCAATTCGCAAACACACAATTCTCTAACCTTAATTAAGGAAAAAATCGTTAATCTCGTCTTATCTCCTAAGAGCTTCATTAATTCGGCATATTGATCAATCTGTTCCAATGGATACCATGCCTCCTTATTTCGTATTTCTGTGCTCCTCCATAAAATCATAGACTAATTTATCAATTTGGTCTCTAACCTCAGCAAATTTAGCCATAATTTCTTCTTCGGTTCCTGTTGCTTTTGCAGGGTCTTCTAGTGGAATGTGTAATCTTTTTACATGGGGTGGGGTATATGGACATCTTTCCTCTGCATCACCACAAAGCGTAATCGCAAAAGCAGCATTATTAAGAATTTCATTATCAATAATATCGGAGGTGTGACCGCTAATATCAACCCCAGCCTGCTTCATCGATTCGATGGCTCTTGGGTTAAGTCCATGTGCCTCTACACCTGCACTATATACTTCAAAATCACCTTTTGCATATTTTTTGCCAAATCCTTCTGCCATCTGGCTACGGCAAGAGTTTCCAGTGCAAATAAAATAGATAATTGGTTTTTTGTTATTCATGTTGTATCCTCACCTTCAAATTTTTTGAGTTTAAACATTTATTATTTGTATAGTTTTAATATAGGATTTACTTGGAAAGCTCATTCTGGAAATATTTCTTCTTAAACCAAAGTGCTACATTCACAAGAGCGATCATTACGGGAACCTCAACTAATGGACCAATAACTGCTGCAAAGGCTACTCCAGAATGGATACCAAATACTCCAACTGCTACTGCAATCGCTAATTCAAAATTATTACTTGAAGCGGTAAAGGCAAGTGTCGTTGAGATGGAATAGTTAGTTCCTGATTTTTTACTAATGTAAAAGGAAAGAAAAAACATCACCACAAAATAGATAAGCATTGGAATAGCAATACGAACTACATCTAGTGGTAATCGAATGATTGCATCTCCTTTTAAGGAGAACATTACGATAATGGTAAATATCAAGGAAATTAAGGTGATTGGGCTTATTTTAGGAATAAACACCTGCTCATACCATGATTTCCCTTTGAGCTTAACCAGTGAAAATCGGGTAATCATCCCAGCAATAAAAGGAATTCCTAAATAAATAAAGACGCTTTTTGCTACCTCTGCGATGGTGATGGCAACAGCAAAGCCCTGTAATCCAAACCAGCTAGGTAAAACCGTAATAAAAATATAGGTATAAAGTGAATAGAATAATACCTGAAAAATCGAGTTAAAAGCAACTAATCCAGCTGCATACTCGGTATCTCCTTTTGCAAGATCGTTCCAGACAATGACCATTGCTATACAACGAGCAAGTCCTATCATAATTAAACCTACCATATATTCTGGGTAATCCCTTAAAAAGATGATTGCTAAGAAAAACATGAGTAATGGGCCAATTAACCAATTCTGGATTAGTGATAAACCTAATACCTTTTTATTGCGAAAAACCTGTCCCATCTCTTCATAGCGTACCTTTGCTAATGGTGGATACATCATTAAAATAAGGCCAATAGCGATTGGAATGGAAGTGGTACCCACTTGAAACTGATCAAGAACTGTGACAAAACCTGGAAATAAATACCCTGATCCAATACCGATAACCATGGCAGCAAAAATCCAGAGTGTTAAATAACGATCTAGAAAAGATAATCGTTTTACTACCTTTTCACTCATTTTTTCCTCTCCTTTTCTTTTGTAAAAATAAAAGTTTATTATAATATAATTACATGCTTATATAATATTAAAATATGTACACAGGAAAAACAAGATAAACCTTTTTTAAAAACCCACGCATCATAACCTCCATAAAGAAAGAACATTATAGCCTGCTAAATTAACGAAATTAATGCCAGAAAGAAAAACTTGCCGTATACTAGATATAAAATAACTATATGAGGGGATAAAGAAAGGAATGAAGGGCATGAACAATTATAAAGAAGTAATTGGTTTTGTAGGAACAGGCGTTATGGGAAAAAGCATGGCAAAAAATTTGTTGAAAGCAGGTTATGCTGTTAACGTATTTAATCGAACAAAGGAAAAAGCAGAAGAAGTACTTGAAGCTGGAGCAAACTGGTTTGATACCGTTTCAGAGCTTGCGGCTAACTCTGATGTTATCATTACAATTGTAGGTTATCCAAAGGATGTAGAGGAAGTTTACATAGGAGAAAAAGGAATATTAGAAAATGCTAAAAAAGGGAGCTATGTGATTGATATGACCACATCTTCTCCTAAGCTTGCCGAAAAACTATTTGATTTAGCAAAAGAAAAAGAGATTTTTGCATTAGATGCTCCTGTATCCGGAGGAGATATTGGCGCAAGGGAAGCTCGATTAACGATTATGGTTGGTGGGGAACAAGAGGCATTTAACACCGTCAAGCCTATTTTTGAAGTGATGGGAACCAATGTAGTTTTGCAAGGAAAAGCAGGAGCAGGACAGCATACCAAAATGTGTAATCAAATTGCGATTGCCTCTAACATGATGGGTGTTGTAGAGTCGATGGTTTATGCTAAAAAAGCAGGTTTAGATCCTGAGAACGTATTAAAAAGCATCAGTGCTGGAGCAGCTGGTAGCTGGTCATTAAGCAATCTTGCACCTCGAATGATTACCAATGATTTTGCACCAGGGTTTTATGTAAAGCATTTTATTAAAGATATGAAAATTGCTTTGGAATCAGCGAAAGAGATGAATATGATGAGTCCAGGACTAGAAAAAGCATTATCTTTGTATGAGCAATTGGCTGTTAATGGAGAAGAAAACAGTGGAACGCAAGCACTATTTAAGCTTTATTTTTCATAAACGAATGAAATAAAACAGCTTTGCACACCATAAGAAAAGCGCAATCTATTGGAGGTGTAAAGCAATGGAAATGAATGATCAATTATTACAGGCATGGGAAAATACATTACCTCAAACTTTAAATGCGGGGGATACCGCAAAGGTCTGGTTAGATGAAAGAGATGGAGAAGCTCTTCGAATCAGGATTGATACCAAGGGAAGACAAGGATACGGTTTTGATTTCCGATTAACTTATCTTGATTCCCGTGAGGTAAAAGTAGATGTTTTAGATGTGAGTACTGCAGGGCTCACAGATAATAATCATGCAGAAAATGTGCAAGAGTTAACCGATGATTATGTACGCCACATTCATGAATCTGCACAAATTCTACAAAATATTACGAATCCACATCACTAAGGATGCATAAATGTTAGTAATAAGAATGGAATAAAAGATAATAAGAGATTTTATAGGATATATAGGTATAAATGACCAAATAAGAAGGGAAATGCATTTAAATGGTGCTTTTTCCTTTTTTTCTGCATATAATTTTATAACAATAAATATTGTTGCTTTTTAAAGAAAAGAAGAGTATAATAAATCGTTTTATTTTTGACCATTTTCTGTATTTTCTGTTATAATAGAAAAAAACATGAAGGAGGGATGATATGGCACCACCAAAATATATCACCGATATAGAAAAGGTAAGCCAGATTCCACAAGAAGAAAAACAAAAATTAAAAGAGGTTGCAGATCGATTCGCCTTTCGAGTGAATGATTATTATTTGAATCTCATTGATTGGAATGATCCGAACGACCCAATCCGTAAATTGGTTATCCCAAATGAAGGGGAATTACAGGAATATGGCCGCTGGGATGCTTCCGATGAAGAAACAAATTATGTAGTACCGGGATGTCAGCACAAGTATTCAACAACAGCACTATTAATTGTTTCTGAAGTTTGTGGCGCCTATTGTCGTTATTGTTTCCGTAAGCGATTGTTTAATAATGATGTAAAAGAAGCGATGAATGATGTTGAACCAGGATTAAAGTACATTAGTGAACACCCGGAAATCAATAACGTATTATTAACTGGTGGTGATTCACTGATTTTATCCACCAAAAAAATTGGGTTGATTCTTGAACGACTACGTTCAATTGAGCATGTGAAAATTATCCGCTTTGGCTCCAAACTCCCAGCATTTAACCCCATGAGAATATCTGAGGATCAAGAACTATTAGACTTATTTAAAAAATACTCTACTCCAGAAAAACGTATTTATGTGATGGCCCATATCAATCACCCCCGTGAAATTACAGAGGAAGCAAGGAAGGCTTTTCAAGCTTTACATGATGCCAATGTAATCGTTGTAAACCAAACTCCCGTGTTAAAAGGCATTAATGATGATCCCAAAGTATTAGGTGAATTACTTGATAAGCTATCTTGGGCTGGTGTTACTCCATACTATTTCTTTGTAAATAGACCAGTAGCAGGTAATAGAGATTTTGTTCTTACTCTAGAAGAAGTATATAACATTGTTGAACAGGCCAAAGGATATACCTCAGGATTAGGGAAGAGGGTTCGTTTATCCATGAGTCATTCATCAGGGAAAATTGAAATCCTAGCCATTGAAAATGGGATGGCATATTTAAAATATCATCAATCACGAGAAGGGAACTACGGGAAATTTATGTCCTTAGAATGTCCAAAGGATGCTTCTTGGTTTGATGATCTTCCAGGAAATGAACTGTATTGGGAGAAGCCTATTAAAAAAACGGAGTTATCCGTTTCTATTACAAATATGCCGGCAAAGGAATTAGAAGCTACGGCAAAAAATTAATGAATTTGGAGTGATTTAATTTTTATGAGTTCTACGATAGAAATAGAACCCGTTATAAAAGTGAAAAGTGATATAAAGAACCAGATTAATAAGAATAATATACAATTTGTTCGTCTAGTTTTTACGGATATCTTTGGCTTTGCAAAAAATATAACAATTCACATTGATGAATTGGATAAAGCTATCGATGGAGAGTTGATGTTTGATGGCTCCTCCATTGATGGCTTTGCTCGCGTGGAAGAATCAGATATGTATTTAAAGCCTGACTTAGACACCTTTCAAGTGTATCCATGGCGTCCAAATGATCAAGGGGTAGCTCATTTATTTTGTGATGTATATAAAACAGATGGCACTCCTTTTGAAGGATGCCCAAGAAATACATTAAAAAGAGTATTAAAGGAAGCAGATGAAATGGGCTTTCGGTTTAATGTTGGTACTGAAGGAGAGTTTTTTCTCTTTTACACGGATGATAAGGGAGAGCCAATCTTCGATATTCATGATCATGCGGGCTACTTTGATCTTTCACCAGTAGATAAGGGGGAGGATGCTAGACAGGATATTATTTTAACGATGAAAAAATTAGGGTTTCATATAGAAGCATCCCATCATGAGGTAGCCCCTGGACAACACGAAGTTGATTTTAAATATGATGATGCGCTTTCTATTGCGGACAAATGGATGATTTTTAAGCAAATTGTTAAAAATACCGCCAACCAACATGGGCTGTATGCCTCTTTTATTCCAAAGCCATTTGCAGATCAGAATGGAAATGCGATGCATTGTAATCAATCATTAGAAGATAAAAATGGAAATAATCTATTTTACGATAAAGATGGAAAAGATCAGTTAAGTGAGCTTACCCGTTACTTTATTGGTGGTCTATTAAATCATGCTAGAGGAATGGCGCCAATTACGAATCCAACTGTAAATTCTTACAAGCGTCTATTACCTGGCTATGAGGCGCCAACCAATATTACCTGGTCTGGCAGCAATCGTTCCGCATTAATCCGCATCCCTAATTCTAGAGGAAAAGGAACTAGAATTGAGCTGAGAAATCCTGATCCTACTGCCAATCCATATCTTGTTTTTGCTATTATGCTTAAAGCTGGTTTAGAAGGTATTAAAAATAAGATAGAACCACCAGAAGAAGTAAATGGAAATATCTTCGAGATGAATGAACAGGAACGCGGGAAACATCAGATTGGAAGATATCCACGAGATTTACATACCGCATTAGAATTTATGCGGAATGATTCCTTAGTAAGGAACGTTCTTGGTGATCATGCTTATTACACATTTATTGATGCAAAACAGCAAGAGGCAGATGCCTATGCTAGAGAGGTTCACCATTGGGAAATAAAACAGTACTTAAGAAAATACTAAATAATATTGAACATAGAAAAACTCTTCTCCTTAATTAGGAGAAGAGTTTTATTTTTTGAGTTAATTACGAAGCTATTTTGGAGGGCTTTGTTTCCTTACCAAATATAATCAGAACGATTACTCCAATAACAATCACGGATGTGAAAATAAGGAAAATCTGTGAGTAACTAAAAAGTTTATCCACTAATACCCCAACAAGTAATGGAGAAATTACACTTCCAATACGACCAAATCCAGCAGCGGAACCTGTGCCGGTACCACGAATTTCAGCGGGATAATTCTCAGGAGTATAGGCATAAAGGCCACCCCAGGCTCCTAAATTAAAGAAGGATAATAAAGATCCCCAAATTAATAACTCAGTAACTGTATTGCTTCCACTAAAGAGCCAAGCAGTAATTGCTGTTCCAAGCATGTATGTGATCAAAACAGGTTTACGTCCCCAGGTTTCAATCAAATACGCAGCAGAAAAATAACCAGGTAACTGTGCAAGAGTCATAATTAGAACATACTGAAAGGTTTTTACCATATCAAAGCCATTACTTTGGACTACCGTAGGAAGCCAGATAAACATTCCGTAGTAAGAAAAGGCAATCACAAACCATAGAGTCCAAACCGTAATTGTTTCCTTTTTAAAACGAGTAAATAAATCCTTTCCAGATAAACTTTTGGTTTTCTTTTTTTGATTATTTAGGAAAACTGGCGATTCAGGTACCGATCCTCTAATTAATGCAGCATATACGGCAGGTAACCCTCCAATAACTAATGCGATTCTCCATCCATAATCATAGCTTGGAATTACGAAATAAGCTAAAAGTGCTGCTGCAATCCATCCTACAGCCCAAAAACTTTCTAACAGAACAACCGCTCTACCTCTTACATGCTCTGGGGAATGTTCACTTACTAATGTAGAGGCAACAGGTAATTCAGCGCCAATTCCAAGTCCAATAATAAAACGAAAAGCAAACATCATAATGAATCCAGTTGAAAAAGCACTTCCAGCAGTAGCTAAACCAAAAATAAGAAGCGTATATAAGAAGATTGGTTTGCGTCCAAAACGGTCTGCTAGAATACCCCCAAGTGTTGCTCCGATGGCCATACCAATTAAATTGATGCTGCCTAACCAGCCCATTTGTGAAGCAGTTAGTCCCCACTGAGTTTTTAAAGCAATCATGATAAACGATAATAGTCCTACATCCATAGCGTCAAAAGCCCAGCCAATTCCAGCCACTCCAATTAACTTTTTATAGCTAGTTTTATTATTCATTTTTAGTCCCCTCATATCTAATGTATATTTAAGTGTCTTTACATTTATAGTAAAAGATTTAGTGTTAAATATCCATACAAATTTTAAAAAAGTTTTTTAAATAATTTGTTGGACATGGATAGTAAGATAATGTCATAAGATGAAATAACAGATTTTATACCATGAAAATTGAGGTGTGAATAGATGAAAATGGGATTAAATTATGGACTCTTTATGATTATAACCATGGCACTACTTCATTTAAACCAGACATTTACAATGTTTATAGCATTCATTATTGCACTAATATGGAGTATTTATATGCTTTATTATTTTGTAATGATTGAAAAAGAATGGAATTGGTTTTTTTCTAGTACATTAACATGGGCTTTAATTGGTATATACTATATAGTTCGATTAGAACCTAACCAGCTTTATATTACCCAAGACTTTATTGCTGGCACGCTTTTATCTTTTTCGTTTATGGTTAATTCGATTGCTTCTATGATATCGCCAAGGCCTTTTACAACGTTGTTTAATCAAGAGGGTTCAATCAAAGTTCACCATATAGGGACAGTATTATGGATTATCTTTATTTTTTTAAACTTTTTGTTTTCTATCTATCTTCAACAACAGTCCTATTCTAGTTTGTCGATATTAGTGATGATTAATATTTTTATAGGTATATTCATTATTAAAAGATGGTTAAAGCAACAGAACTTTGGCCACAACTGAGCGATATAATTAAAAGGGAAAATAAAGTGAAAGTAGAATATTATAACTATAAACATTGGACGAGACCTATCATGTACTGGAATAAGAGGATAAAAAGAGAAGGAGTTGAGAAGGTGGAGAGCTTAAATAAAGTTAGGATAACAACACTTGCAGATGATTATGCTGGTGGAGGTAGATGCTTGGCACAGCATGGGGTATCATATTTTATTGAAATAGAGGAAAAAGAAGAAACGTTCTATTATCTATTTGATACTGGTTTATATCATGAGCCTATTCTATTCAATGCTAATCGATTGGCTATACCGATAGATAGGATACAAAAGGTTATCTTATCTCATTCTCATTATGATCATACAGGTGGCTTGATTGGTTTGTTAGAGGCATTAGAAAGTAAAGAGAGAGAAGTATTTGCACATCCTGAAGTTTTTAAGAAAAGCTACTAATCTCTCAAAAAACATAGGAATAGAGAATGAACAGGCAAAAGAATTAGTTGAAAATCTTAAAGGGAAGTGGCAGCTTAGCAGTCAGCCATTAAAAGTAGACGATCATGTGACCTTTTTAGGAGAAATCCCTCGGATAACTGATTTTGAAGAAGAATTAACGATACAGCTTCAAACAATGAAAAATAATGTTTGGCACCATGATAAAATTGAGGATGATAGTGCGATATACATTAATACACCGAAGGGAATTATTATTATATCAGGCTGCTCTCATTCTGGAATTGTTAATATAGTGAAGCATGCCAAAAAGGTAAGTGGAGATTTAAATATCTTTGCAGTAATTGGTGGATTTCATCTATTGTCTGCAGCGGAAGAGCGGATTTTAAAAACAGCAAGTGAATTGAAAATGCTTGGAGTAGAGAATTTAATTACTGGGCACTGCACTGGCGGTGTTGCAGAGTATCTATTTCATCAAACATTTCAAGAAAATTTCCAAAAATTATATGCAGGAAAAAAATTAGAGTTTACCTTTTAAGATAACCCTTAAGAATGAAATGGAGAGATTTCGATATCTCTCCATTTAATCATTTTAGTAGTTTTACGATAAAAAGTTTTACTTTTTTCGTTCTCCTCGAACATTTCCTCGGTTTCTTCCATGGTCATTCATTTTTGACATATTTTTTTGTCTTCCGCGCTCTGTGGTTCCTTTTGTAAGTCCACCTTCTTGCTGACGATTTTCTGGCATTTTATCACCCCTTAATGTATTATCACCAAGTGGGAAATTATTATGAAAAAGCCTGAAGAGTAGGAGTGAAATTGATGAATAGAAAAAAGAAGAACCTATTTTCCAGTTCTTCTTTTTCTTGATGGGATATTTATTTGAAAAAAAGTGTGTCAGATGATTCTAAAGTTTAGGTGACGCAGATTTAATTTCCTCGGATACCTGTGAAAACTTTTCGAAATTATCCACAAAACGATTTGCAAGATCTTTTGCTTGACGATCATAGGCTTCTTTATCAGTCCAAGTATTTCGGGGTTGAAGCACTTCATTTGGAACACCAGCAATTTGCTCTGGTATTAGCAAGCCAAAAATTGAATCAGTTACATAGGTTGCTTTTTCTAAAGCTCCGTTAATTGCAGCGGTAACCATTGCTCTGGTATAGGAAATTTTCATTCTTTGGCCAACACCGTAAGGACCACCAGACCATCCTGTATTTACTAGGTATACCTTTGCGTTGTGCTTTGTAATCTTTTCTCCTAACATCTCCGCATAAACTGTCGGATTTAAAGGTAAGAATGGTTCACCAAAGCATGTAGAGAAGGTTGCTTCTGGTTCTGTAATACCACGTTCTGTACCTGCTAATTTACTTGTATATCCTGATAAGAAATGATACATTGCTTGCTCTTTTGTAAGCTTAGAAATAGGAGGCAATACGCCAAAAGCGTCCGCTGTTAAAAAGATAATGACATTTGGATGTCCAGCGGTGCTTGGAATAACTGCACCTGGGATATAATGAAGTGGATAAGCTGCACGTGTATTTTCGGTGTACTCATCACTATCAAAATTTAAATTTCTTTGGCTATCAATAGCTACATTCTCTAAAACAGTACCAAACTGAATCGCATCCCAAATTTGAGGCTCATTTTCCTTTGAAAGATTAATACATTTTGCATAGCAGCCACCTTCAATATTAAACACGCCATCTTCAGACCAGCCATGCTCATCATCACCGATTAAGCTGCGGTTAGGATCTGCTGATAATGTAGTTTTTCCTGTACCAGATAAACCGAAGAATAATGCAACATCTCCATCTTTACCAACGTTAGCTGAACAGTGCATTGATAATACGTTTTGTTGTGGTAAAAGATAATTCATAACACTGAATATGGATTTTTTCATTTCACCAGCATATTCTGTTCCACCAACAAGTACTATTTTTTCTTTAAGGTTTAACATAATAAAAGCTTCAGAATTAGTACCATCGATGTCTGGGTTTGCCTTAAAACCAGGAGCAGATATTACAGTAAATTCTGCTTTATGTGTTTGTAATTCTTCTTTTGTAGGACGAATAAATAATTGATGTACGAATAAATTTTGCCATGCAAATTCATTAACTACGCGAATAGGCAAACGGTATTTTTGGTCTGCACCAGCAAATCCATCAAAAACATATAGTTCTTTATGATTTAGGTACTCTAGTACCTTTTGATATAATGCTTCAAAAACTTCTGGTGAAACAGGTTTGTTTACTTTTCCCCAAGCAATTTTAGAGCTATACTCTGGCTCATCCACGATAAAACGATCCTTCGGAGAACGACCAGTATACTTTCCAGTAGTGGTCTGAAGTGCACCAGTTTTAGTTAATACTCCTTCACCATTTTCTAATGACTTTTCAATAATCTTAGGAACTTCCAGATTGTAATTAACGGTACAATTCAAGAGAACATCATCTAGATGCAAACTGTCAACATTTGCCTTCATTTTAACCTCTCCCTTAATTTGATTTCTATTTAATACTATAATTATGTTGTAAAACATTTAATGTGATATACTAATTAATAATAAGTATATTATTATTACGAATTAATTATATTCCGTATAACTCAATTTGACAACTATAAATAATAAAATATTTCCAGATTTTCAGAACGGTTTCCAATATTAATAAAGTAGAAATGTGATAAATTGCACAGCTAATTTTCTTCTCTTTTGATAAAGTAAAATTATAATTAATGATGACTTAAACGGAGGTAGAAGAGATGAATGGATTATTAGAAATTTTTTACGAGGATCATGAACATGCATTATCTCAATTAAATGGTTTAGAAAAACAGCTTCAATTTATCCAACAAGGTGGAGAAATAGAGAAAGCAAAAATTCATTTAATTAGTTTTAGCCGATTTTTGGAAATCGCACTAGATATTCATTTTGTTCAAGAGGAAGAAGCATTATTTCCTTTACTAGTACAAAAGATGGGTCCGAATGGCCCTGTGGCTGTAATGGAGCATGAGCATGAGGATTTACGTGCTGCTCAAATGAAGCTTAAAGAAGAATTAAGTAAGGACGAGATCAATGAAGAGATTGTTCTTCATCATGGTTCACTGATATTAAANNAAAATCAAGTTCTTTTCCCATTATCACAACAAGTGTTATCTGATGAAGACTGGGAAAAAGCGGAGAAGATTGCTGGGAAAATTGCTTTAGGACAAAAATAGTTGGAATGACCTTTCATCTTAAGATGAGGGGTCTTTTTCATTTATATAGAAAGTTTTTCGATGGTTTGTCTTATGATATAACCATGGTAAAATAGATGGGTAGGACGAATAAAGGAGGCAATAAAATGGAAGTATTAAAAATCACTCCAAGAGGGTATTGTCATGGGGTTGTGGATGCGATGGTCATTGCGCAAAATGCAGCACTAGATCCTTCTCTTCCAAGACCTATTTATATATTAGGCATGATTGTGCATAATCAGCATGTTGTGGATGCGTTTAAGGAACAGAATATTATAACGGTAGATGGAAAAAATCGACTTGCTCTATTAGAAGATATTGATTCAGGAACGGTAATATTTACGGCACATGGTATTTCCCCAGAAGTAAGAAAAAGGGCAGAGGCTAAAGGATTAGTTGTGATTGATGCTACTTGTCCTGATGTAACTAGAACTCATATATTAATAGAGGAAAAAACAAAACAAGGCTATGATGTGGTATATATTGGTAAAAAGGGGCATCCAGAACCTGAGGGCGCAATAGGGGTTGCTCCTGAACAGGTATATTTAGTAGAAAAGCTAGAGGATATTGAACAATTGAAGATAGATAATAATCAAATTATTGTTACCAATCAAACCACGATGAGTCAGTGGGATATTGCTCATTTGATGAATAAGGTAATCGAAAAGTATCCTTATGCAGAGGTGCATAATGAAATTTGTATGGCGACACAAACTAGACAAGAAGCCGTAGCTGAGCAAGCTAAAGGATATGATTTGGTTATTGTTGTAGGTGATCCGAAAAGTAACAATTCCAATCGATTAGCTCAGGTGGCTGAAGAAATTGCTGGAGTAAAAGCATACCGTATCGCTGATCTTTCCGAGCTTCAAATTGACTGGTTAAAAGGAAAAGAAAAAATAGCGGTAACTTCTGGTGCTTCTACTCCAACACCTCTTACAAAAGAAGTAAGCGACTTTATCGAACAATTTGACGAAAATGATCCATCAACATGGAAAATTGAAAGACGAATTGATTCTAGAAAGATATTACCTAAGATTAGAGCGAAATAAGCTTATTCAGAATAAATCATTTTCTTGGTCATACCACCATCGATAATTAGATTTTGACCGGTAATAAAGCTTGCATTCTCTGAAGCGAAATAAAGACAAGCAGAGGCAATATCGTTTGGATGACCAACACGACCAACAGGATGCTGCTCCCTATCTACATGAGAATGGATAGGAAGAGTGGCATTTTTTGTTTTTTGCCAATCTCTGACTTCAATCCAACCAGGACTAATTGCGTTTACTCGAATATTGTCTTCACCTAGACTTATCGCTAAGGCATGAGTAATGGAGAGAATTGCTCCTTTTGAGGCTGCATAGGCTTCTGTGTGCGCTTCAGACATTAATGCTCTTGTAGAAGCAATATTAATGATAACACCACCTTTTATTTGTTGTTTTTTCATTTCAATGGCTGCATATTTACTACATAAAAAAGTGGCTCTTATATTGGTATTCATTACTTTGTCAAAATCAGTGGAAGAGATTGTATAAATGGATTCAGTATGACCGATTCCTGCATTATTGATTAAAATATCTATTTTTCCGAAAAATTGAATGGTTTGTTCGATCAAATGAATGATTTCATTTTCGTTAGTAACATCAGTTTTAATAAAAATTGCCTTACCCCCAGCTTTCTGAATTGCTGCTTGGGTTTCTTCTCCAGCTTCCTGGTCTATATCAGCTATAATTACAGAAGCGCCTTGATCAGCAAAGGCTTCACAGATTCCTTTTCCTATCCCTTGTGCACCACCAGTAACAATTACCGTTTTTTCTCTAAAATCCACAAAATCACCTCTGTTTATTTTCATAAAAAATTTTTACAAAAATTAGTCTAATTAAATTAATTTAATTTAATTCTAGTATAAACTAGTATTAGAAAATATAGTAAGAGGTCAATAGAAAAACCCTTCTAATTAGAAGGGCTTATAATGTAAGCAATTATAAAATTAAACACTAATCCTAATCTTCCGGAGCAAGAGAGACAATATACAGAAGACCATTTTTCTTCAGCATTTCTTTTGGAGCACCAATAATAACGGAATCATAAGAATTTGAGGATAACTTTCCAGTGGTTAACGAAAAACCAAATTGTTCTTTTGTATTTTTCCCATACCAACGATGAAGTAATTCACCATTTTCGCTACTATATACATTTACTTGACCTGTAAACCTTTGTCGCTGATGATGACTGTCAAAGGCACCAAGGATTAACTCTTTTATTCCATCTCCATTAATATCACTCGTTGCAATAACTTCGCCAAAACCAATATCTACCTCTTCATTTTTAATATCGAATAAATGACGGAAATAAGGACCATGGTAAAGACTTACCTTATTCCCCTTGAGATTCTTTGTGGTTACTATTAATTCGTTTATACCATCATTATTAATATCATCGACATGAAGAGCTACACCAAATCCAGGTTCACCAGTTAATTTATATAAAAGCCATCCTTGCATTACAGAGTATACATAAACTTCACCATGAGGAAGACCAGGAGCACCAATAATGATTTCTGCTAGGCCATCCTGATTAATATCTGCACAAGCAAGGGACGTACCAAAATCACTACTTCCTCTAGGTATTCTCGAGTTGAATTCTCGAATTAATTCACCGTTTTCACCGCTAAATACATAAACTTTTCCTTTCCCCCCCTTAATTGGTTGGGGAGCACCAACAACAATATCAGGAATATGGTCACCATTAACATCACCAATAGCAATTGAAAAGCCAAAAGCATCATAATCCTGTAAGCTTTTAAAACGTCGAATTACTTTATTATCCTTTAAAGAGATTATTTTTACCTCTCCTGACAAATCCTGATAAGTAATGGCAACGATGATTTCTTCTACTTTATCTAAATTGATATCTGCTGTCAGTATACGTATGGTATTTACTTTCTTTTTACTGACAAGAATGGATTTAATCAGTTTATTTGATTGAGTAGAATATATTTTTATAGTAGCTCCATTGGCATCATTTGGAGAAGAAACAATTAATTCATTGATTCCATCCCCATTTACATCTCCAAGTGCAGTGGAATAGCCAAAGCCATCAAAATTTCCTTCTATTTTATTTATTTTAATATTCATTAAATAACACCACCTATTTGGGCTTATATACTAGACTATGCAGGAGCCCAAAAAAAGTTAATATAATTCTCCATTTTTAAAATAAAACGTGGTAAAGTAAAAAGATTAAGGAAAGATTAATCTGTGTTTTACTTTAAGGAAGTTTAAGTTTTTTAAAGGAATAAAGTATCAGAAAAACTAAGGCTTTCGCTATAGACTTGGCGACAAGCCAAGTTTTTCTAAAATAATATGAGGAGTTCAACTATGGAAAATGACAAAATTAGCTTTAATCAAACATATCGTCGCTTAAGTGTGTTTTATCTACTATTCTTTTTAGGGATAGGATCATTGTATCCTCTTTTATCATCCTATTACTTCTTTAATGGGATGAGTGGAAAGCAAATCGGAGTATTGATGTCAATTGGACCAATTATCGCCATTATTTCACAGCCAATTTGGGGTATGATCTGTGACCGTTATGGAATTCAAAAAAAGGTGCTATTTGTAACATTAATATCATCGGCTGCTATTGCCTTCTTTTTTCCTATAACAACGAGCTACTTGATCTTAATTCTGTTATCAGCAGGAATTGCAGTCTTTCAAAGTGCAGTAATCCCAATATCCGATAATATCTCGATGAATTTTGTTCAAACAACGGGTGGAAATTACGGAAATATTCGATTGTGGGGTTCAATAGGATTTGCAGTTGCTGTCTGGATTGCAGGAAATTTAGCGGATTTTTTTCATATTCAAATTATTTTTTATTTATATTCAGGGGCTCTAATTTTAGCGGCATTACTTACGAAAAGTCTACCTGATGATGGAAGTCAATTAAGTGTTGAGGTTTTCAAAGGAATTCGTCAACTATTTAAAATTCCTACTTTTACACTGTTTTTAGTCGGAACCTTTTTGCTTTTTGGAACGATGAATGCAAATAATACTTATTTTAGTATTTATTTTCAAGAAATTGGAGGTACATTATCAGGGGTGGGATTAGCCTTTTTGTTAGCAGCGGGAAGTGAAGCTCCGGTCATGATGATGGTAAAACGTCTGGTGGATAAATTTGGATTGATGCCTTTGATATTATTTGCAACGATTGTTTCTGCAATTCGGTGGTACCTGTATTCAACAGGCCCATCCACATTTTTAGTACTTGCTACAAGTTTTACGCAAGGTTTATCAATTGGGATTTATTTGCCAGCTGCTGTTCAATTTGTTAGAGAAATTGCACCAAAAGATGTACAGGTTACAGCGATGTCGTTATATGGTTCATTTGGTTTAGGCTTAGGAAGTTTAATCAGTGTCATTCTTAGTGGCGTTTTCTATGATCTATTTGGTTCTCTAGCTATTTATAAATATTATATGATTTCCGCATTGCTTGCACTTGTCGTTTTTTCGATTATCTATTATATAGAGAGAGCAAAAAAGCTCCAAATCAAACAAACGAACTTGTTAAAAAAGTAGATTTCAAAGTGCCCAATTAACCTTTTTTCTATTTACTAATATTAACAATATGAATATAATGAAAAATAAGAATATTTAATTATTAAGCCTTAATTTAAAAGGAGGTAATTGGGATGAGTTATTATGAGCATAAGGAACATGATCATACTTGTGAAAGCTGTGGAAGTCCAAATGTTAATGTAAGAACTTATTTTTCTAAAGAAAGTAAAGAAACTGTCTATCATTGTAATGTATGTGGTTATATACAGTGGAAGGATCAATTTAGAGGTTAATTGACTAAGAAATAAGATGATTTCTTATAAAGGGGCAATGCTTTATTTTATAGAGCTGTTGCCTTTTTTGTTTTGCTTAGGTCTAAAGTTCTGTTTTGCATATGGTAGGTTTTACCTCGCAACTTTTACAGGTAAATCTTGTCTATTTTATTAGAAATACACTCTGTACTTGATGAGTAATACATAAAAAAGGAGTAGACGATCGTGAAAAAGAGCATCATGTTTTTCCTCAGCTTCCTTTTAATCTTTCAGCTGATACCGAGCATAGGGCACGCGGAGGAATCAATCAAAATTATCTATAATGGTCAAACAGTGGAATCAGACGTACCACCCAAAATAGTAAATAACCGTGTTTTGGTACCTGTAAGGGTTATTTCAGAAGCTTTAGGTTATACAGTTTTATGGGATAGTCAAATACAAAGTGTTACAATATTAGGAAATCAAATTCAGATTAACTTTATTTTAAACCAGCCTTTCATTTGGAAAAATGGGGTGAAAAGTCAATTAGATGTTACTCCATTTGCTGAATTAGGACGTTCTTACTTGCCAATTAGAGCGGTAGCAGAAAATTTAGGGGCAGAGATCACATGGGATGATAGTACAAGGTCTGTTATTATTAACTCAGGTAAGTCAAATGTGGTTGCGTCTGGACAAGATAATTCTACTGATGAAAGCAATGAAGATACAACACAGATACCCCCTGAAGCAGATCAGACGGATACAGAGCTTCAATCTACTCAGCTTTTATCTATTACTCAAAATGGGACAAGCTTATTTTTTGAAGTAGAGGATTCCTCTAAATCACCAAATATATTTCATTTAACAAATCCTCATCGATTAGTCATTGATTTTGATCATACAATACTAAAAAACGAATTAGCTTTGCAGGAGCTGCAAAATAGTGATTTAATTGATAATGTAAGATTTAGTCAATTCTCTTTGGGTCCAGACCAGGTTCGAATAGTTATTGATTTAAAACAGCGTGTGAGTTATACCATTGAGAAGGACAACAATATATTCTTATTAAAATTAACGCCATATATCTATTCTATTATGATTGATCCTGGACATGGTGGCAAAGATCCTGGAGCAATTAGTGTTTCTGGCCGAGTAGAGAAGGATTTTAACTTAGGTGTTGCGTTAAAAGTAAATGAATTATTGAAGGACGAAAAATTTATTAAACCTATTTTCACTAGATTAAATGATAATTATCCAACCTTGGATGAAAGAGTAGCATTGGCAAATCAACTGGGAGTGGATATGTTTATTTCCATTCATGCAAATGCTCTACCGGGAAGACCGGAGATTAGAGGGACAGAAACCTATTATACGAGACAATCCAGCTTAGAATTGGCAAACATAATGCAGAGATATATGCTTGAGGCAACAGGTTTTAATGATCGAGGAATTAGAACAGAGGATTATCGGGTAACTAAATATACTGAAATGCCAGCAGTATTATTAGAAGTCGGATATTTAACGAATAAGGAAGAAGAGAAGCTCCTTTATACCCAAGAGCTTCAGCAAAGAGTTGCTGAGGGAATTGTAAAAGGAATTAAAGAGTATATCATAGATAAATAATGAGGGAGAGGCTTATGAAAGCCTCTTTTTTTGTTTTATTTTGTTTCTCTTTCTCTAGTAAAATCACAAAAAGAAAGCTCCAAAGCAGGATTCAATTCATTAATGTGCTGTAGATAATAGCATTCCTCTCGAAGCATATGATCTAACAAATAAACAGATAAGTCCGCTAAAGCTAAGTTTTGGCGTAAGAGATTTGTTATTTTCGTCATGAACTGGCTAAATTGTACAATCTGATGACTTCCTTCTGTATCTAAAGTACCAATACTAGGGTGTTGATGGTTAGTACGCAAAAATCCCTTATATTCCACCGATTTAATGTAAAGCTTTTGAAAAGAAGTCTTAAATTCTAGTGCTTGATCAATTAATTGGAATTCGGTATCGTCTAAGCTTGAAGCAATAGCAGAGGAATGGCCAGAAGCATCAAGAAGCCATAATAAATGGTGATCAACCGTTGTAAAATTAGGAAGACGCTTCTTATTAATGTAAGAGAGGAGAATGCTTTCATATTCCTCTAGTTCGTTTACCATATGATTTAAAAATGTGGGTACTAGATCAATTTTCACTTCTCTTTTTAACATTAAATCTAGGAGATAGAGCTTAAATTTTTTAAAAGTATCAACCCACTTATAGACGGTTTCATGAAATTTAGTGATGGAAGTGGTATTAGAAAGCTGAGCTTGCGCAAGAAAGTTATCAAATACATCTTTAAAATGCTTAGATTGTTGTTTTAGTTTTATCTCCGAATCTTGTAGGCTGACCATAATAAAAAAGGCATGATCCCCAAGAATACGAAGCCAAAATAAATCTTCTCTATGCATGATGTCCTCGTATTGAGAAGTTCTATTTGCCATATATTTCCCCTCCATATTCAAAATAAAACTTTCAAAATTCATTAATAGCTATGTGGATATTGGAAAAAATATGCTAATAATGTACTATTAATTCAAGAAGATAATGACAGACTATTTAATAAGGGAGGCGTTTTTTTGAAATATGTAATTATAGGTGGAGATGCAGCTGGAATGAGTGCTGCTACCCAAATTAGAAGACTAAAGCCTGAATCAGAAGTAGTTGTATTTGAAAAAGGTAAAATTTTATCTTATGCACAATGTGGATTACCTTATTATGTTGCTGGATTAGTGCCGACTTCAGAAGATTTAATTGCGAGAACAAAAGAGCAATTTGAAGAGAAATATGGAATTAATATTCATTTATCTCACGAGATTACAGGAATAAACACCGATAAACAATTGGTACGTGGAAATGATTTAGAAAAAGGAATTTCCTTTGAAGAGAATTATGATTATCTATTAATCGCAACAGGTGGAGAAGCAATTGTTCCTCCTTGGACTGGGGTTGATTTAGAACGCGTTTCTGTCTTAAAAACCATCCCAGATGCAGATCGCATTCTTGATTGGTTGGATAAAAACCCAGAAATTACAAAAGTAACAGTAATTGGCGGAGGCTATATTGGCTTAGAGATGGCAGAAGCATTCCATCTTAAAGGAAAAGAAGTACAAATCATTGATATTGCAGACCAATTAAATGCTTCATTTGACCCTGATATGGCCATTCATGCAAAAGAAGAATTAGAGAAAAAAGGGATAAAGGTATCGCTTAATGAAGAAGTTAAGGGATTTAAGGGAGATTCAAAGGTTCGTTCAGTAGAAACGGATAAAGGAGAATATCCTACTGATTTAGTCATAGTTGCAATCGGAATTAAGCCGAATAGCCATTTTGCAAAGGATGCTGGTATTGAATTAGGGCCAAAGGGTGCTATCAAGGTTAATGAAAAAATGCAAACAAGTATTCCGAACATCTATGCAGCAGGAGATTGTGCGACTCATTATCATATTGTGAAAGAACAGGATGATTTTATACCTCTAGGCACTACAGCAAACAAGCAAGGTCGAATTGCTGGGACGAATTTAGGTGGCGGCGATGCTTCGTTCAAAGGAATTGTTGGAACAGCAGTAATGAAAGTGCTTGATTTAGATATGGCTAGAACAGGTCTAAGTGAAAAGGAAGCAAAGGCTCTAAATCTAGAATACGAGACAGTTTCAATTCGTTCTAGGCACCACGCAACCTATTATCCTAATGCTAAGCGTTTGTTTATCAAGCTAGTTTTTGATAAAAATAACCGTAGATTACTTGGTGGCCAAGTTGTTGGCTATGAGGGTGTAGATAAGAGAATCGATATTTTAGCGATTGCTATCACCCAAAAGCTTACTATTGATGAATTACAAGATCTTGATCTTTCCTATGCACCTCCATTTAATGGGGTTTGGGATCCAGTTCAACAAGCTTCAAGGGTAGCAGAGAAGAAATAAATGATAATTAGAAAAGCCGAGGGCAATTAACCTTCGGCTTTCAGCTTCTTATCATCAATTATTTTTCTCAATCAGTTAGTTAATATATGAAATCTATTTTATTGGTTCGAAATGGAGGTAAATAATTATGTTAAGTCTATCAATCCCAGGCCAAGAGCTTTTAGAGATAGAACATCTTGTTCTTGATTTTAATGGAACTATTGGTTTAGATGGAAAAGTAATAGAAGGTGTAAAAGAGCGATTAGAGAAGATAAGCCAATCATTAAAAATTCATGTTATCACTGCGGATACTAATGGAAGTGTACATCAAGAATGTGCTAACTTGCCAGTAGAGGTGTATGTAATAGGAAAAGAAAAGCAAGATGAGGAAAAAGAACGCTTTATTCAGGGAGTAAACGGTTTGGCTATTGCGATTGGTAATGGAGTCAATGATGAGAAAATGTTTAAATCAGCTTCATTAGCCTTTGCATTAATGGGGCAAGAGGGAATCTCGACAAAATCTTTGTTATCTAGTGATATTGTCTTTCACCATATTCATGATGCACTTGATCTGGTTCTTAAGCCAAATCGACTAATTGCTACCTTAAGAAAGTAGAGTAATTACGATGATAGGCAGTTAACTACCAAATTTTGATTATGTTTTAGTATTTAATTAGCGATCCTTATTCATCCTATATAAGAGAAATGAGTAGCTTATGAAGCTACTCATTTTGTTCCTTTGGAAGCGACTTTCTCTAAAAATCTTACTTCGTCGATGATATATCGCTCATGAACGCCTTCTCCAATTAGGCCCACTTCATCATAGGCTTCTACTCTAAAAGTGATTCGTTTGCCATTAACTTGTGTAACCTCTGCTTTTGCAATTACCTTCATTCCTATTGGTGTAGCAGCGACATGATTGACTTGAATCAATGTTCCAACCGTTCCAAATCCATCAGGCAGAAAAGACTGTACGGCGTCCATTGCTGCTCCTTCCATTAAACCTATCATAGCTGGAGTTGCGAAAACCTCAATAGCACCACTCCCATATTTTTTTGCTGTATTGTCCTGATTTACTAGCAACTCTCTTTCTGCTTTAAAACCAACTTGGATATTATTGATATCCACGAAAAAACCTCCTCTTTTTTAGTTTCTTTATAATTCCTATTATATTCTTTTGGTAATAAAAATTAAAATTAACATATGGCATAAATAGTTAATTATGAATTTCTCTTTTTTACTTTTACCTTGTACAAAGATATGATAAGATATAAAAATCACTACAACACGTTAAAGCGTATATGCATAAAAGGGGAAAAGGTTATGGAAAATAGAGAGCAATGGACAACAAAATCCGGTTTCATACTAGCAGCTGCAGGCTCTGCGATTGGTTTAGGCAATATTTGGAGGTTTCCATTTTTAGTAGGAGAAAATGGTGGAGCAGCTTTTGTTTTTATTTATCTTTTCTTTATTATTTTTATTGGTTTGTTTTTAATGATTGGTGAGATTGCAATTGGTCGCCAAGGTAAGGCAAATGTTTTTGATAGCTATAAAAAAATAAAACCTAATTCTAATTGGCATATCATTGGTTCAATGGGTGTGCTTTTAAATTTTGTTATCTTAAGCTTTTATTCAGTTGTATCTGGATGGTCTTTATATTACTTAGTGAAATCGATAACAGATCTATTTAAAGAGAAATCATCGGAAATTAACTATCAACTACAATTTGAACAGTTTATCGCTGATCCAATCTCTCCAGTTTTATATCAGGGTTTATTAATGATGCTGGTGATCTGGATTGTAATGTCTGGAGTAAAAAATGGAATTGAGCGTTGGAATAACTTTTTAATGCCGACCTTATTTCTGTTGTTATTTTTACTAGCAATTCGAAGTCTTTTTTTAAGTGGTTCAAGTGAAGGATTATCCTTCTTTCTAAATCCTGATTTTTCTAAGATTAACGGACAAGTAATTTTAACTGCTCTCGGCCAGGCATTTTTCAGCTTAGGTTTAGCATCAGGGATGTATGTAACTTATGGTAGTTATTTAAAGGATAAATCCAATATTCCGCTTAATTCAGTTGGAATTATCTTTTTTGATACCTTAGTAGCTATTTTAGCTGGTATAATTATTTTTCCTGCCGTTTTTTCGTATGGAATTGATCCAGCAGGTGGCCCCGGTTTAGTCTTTATTACATTTCCAATGATATTTGCTGATATGGCATTTGGTGAATATTATGCTATATTATTTTTCTTCTTTATATTTGTAGCTGCTTTTACCTCTGCTATTTCTTTGTTAGAGGTAGTAAGTAATTTTATTGAGGAAAAATTCTTAATCACAAGAAAAAAAGCAACATTAATTATGGGATTCGTTGTTTTTATAGTAGGTATACCTAATACCCTTTCCTTTGGAGTTTTATCCAATGTTAAATTTTTAGGTAATACTATCTTTTCTTGGTTTGATATCTTTTCATCAAATATATTAATGCCATTAAGTGGTTTATTATTAAGTATTTTCTTAGGATGGATCTGGACTCCGGAGAAAGTGAAGGAAGAAATTGAAAAAGAAGGTGTTCCATTTCCGTTTTTTAGAGTGTGGCGTTTCTTTTTGCAATATATTATTCCTGTTTCAATTTTTCTTGTTTTCATTCAAAACATATTAGGGCTAAAATTCTGATTTTTTCCCTAGAATTGATGCAAAGTTTGATATACTATAATAGAAGAAAAAATACGATAAATAGTATACAAGTGGAGCAGGAGGTTAACGATGAAAATCTATAGAATTGACATGAAAAATTTAACGGTAAAAGAGGATCAAATAGAAAAATACAAAAATTTGGGCGGTAGGGCTTTAACTTCACAAGTGGTTCATGATGAAGTACCTGGACATGCTCATCCATTAGGACCTTATAATAAATTAGTCTTTGCAAATGGTTTATTAACTGGTTCAGGTGCATCTAGTGCTGACCGTTATTCTATTGGTGCAAAAAGTCCATTAACAGGTGGAATTAAAGAAAGTAATGCCGGGGGAATTTCTGGTCTTAAGCTTGGACGACTTGGAATAAGAGGTCTTATTTTTGAAGGAATAAGAGAAGATTTCCAAATTATTCATATCTCCAAGAACGGTTTTAAATTCGATGATGCTACGCCAATCTTAGGTAAGGATTTAAGCGAAGCAGCAGAATGGTTAAGAGAAGAATACGGAAAGCATGTGGCTGTTTGGCTAATTGGTGTCGCAGGTGAACAAAAAATGAATCTTGCTGGTATTGCTGGACAAGATAAAGAAGGACATCCTACTCGTTATAATGGTCGTGGAGGACTAGGTGCAGTTGCTGGATCAAAGGGAATCAAAGCGATTGTTCTTGATGATGAAGGGGTAGATAAGAGTCAACCGAAAGACAAGCAACGTTTCAGAGAGGCAATGAAACAATATCATACATGGTTAATGGAGACTCCAGGTACTGCAAAGGTATTCCCAGAACTAGGTACATCAGCTCTTGTTAGAACAACGAATACATTAGGGGCATTACCTACAAGGAATTTTTCCACAGGGTCCTTTGAGTTGTACGAAAACATCTCTGGCGAAACATTAAGAGAAACACTTTTGGAACGTGGTGGAGAAGGATCACCTACCCATGCATGTATGCCAGGTTGTATCATTCGTTGTTCCAATGTTTATGCTGATAAAGCAGGAAAAAGAGTAACTTCTCCTTTAGAGTATGAAAATATTGGATTGTTAGGATCTAATTTAGGTATTGGGGATTTAGATGATATTGCTGAAATCAATCGCCTTTGTAATGAATTTGGGGTAGATACGATTGAAACAGGTGGAGCACTAGGTGTATTAATGTCTCAAAATGTAATCTCTTATGGTGACGTTCAGGGGGTTATTGAAGCATTAAATGATATGAAAGAAGGAAAGCCGTTAGGTCGAATTGTTGGAAGTGGTGCAGAAGTAGTTGGGAAAATCTATGGTGCATATCGTGTTCCAACCGCAAAGGGACAAACAATGCCTGCCTATGATCCACGCGGTATTAAAGGATTAGGGGTAACTTATGCGACTTCTCCTATGGGTGCTGATCATACTGCGGGTCAAACAATTAGAGCACAAGTTGATCATCATTCTCCAAAGGACCAAGTAAAAACCTCCTTAGGCGCACAACAATCTGCTCCAATTTTTGATTATGCGGGCTTGTGCTTCTTTAGTGCCGGAGCGATTCAAGGACGTTGGGACATTATCGCTGATTTAATTAGTGCATATACAGGTCAGGAAATATCTGGTGAGTTTTTAAAGGATATGGGTAAAAATATCTTAAATACGGAACATTCATTTAATAAAATGGCTGGTTTCACAAAGGCGGATGATCGTTTGCCAGAGTATTTCTATCATGAAATGAACGAAGCAAGTAAAACAGTTTTTGATGTTCCACAGGAAGAACTAGAATCTATAGGAGTCGAGGGTAATGCTCGTTAAAATTACATCTAATGTACCTTACTTAAAAGGAATAGATGGTGATCATAAAGTAGACGGCAATCTGAGCGTAGAGGAATTATTGATTTCCTTAGGTGTTACATGGGACGAAGATGCGCTAGTCTTAATAAACGGTAAGTTCAGTCATGGGGATGAAAAGTTAGAAGACCAAGATCATATTCAATTACTTGTTCCAATTGCTGGTGGTTAGATGAAGAATACAAAATTTATAGAGGAGTTCTCTAAATAGAGGACTCTTTTTTCGTATAATCATCGACATTGAAAAGCAAAATAAATAAGAATTAAGTATTAAGGAGGAAGAAAAATGGCAAAGGTTTTATATATTACTGGAAATCCGAAAAGTGATGAAACTTCAATGAGTCTATCGGTCGGCGCTGAATTTTTAAAAGCATATAGAAAGCAAAATCCGAATGATGAGGTTATTCAATTAGATTTATATAAAGACTATATTCCCTTAATTGATGCAGAGGTTTTTTCTGGTTGGGGTAGACTTTCAGAAAATCAAGAGCTCCTTGAAGGTGAACAAAAAAAGGTGTATCAGATTAATAGCTTAGTGGATCAATTTGTTGAGGTGGATAAGTATATTTTTGTAACACCAATGTGGAATCTTTCTGTTCCGCCGATGGTAAGAGCATATGTAGATTGTATTATGATGGCAGGAAAAACATTCCGGTATACCGAAGCAGGACCTGAAGGATTATTAAAAGGGAAAAAGGCGGTTCATATACAAGCTCGTGGTGGATTTTACAGTGAAGGACCGGGAAGTGAAATTGAAATGGGGGACAAATATTTAAGAGCAATTTTAAACTTCATGGGAGTAGAAAATGTTCAATCTGTAATTATTGAAGGACATGCCTTTGATCCTTCTAAAGCGCCGGAAATTAAAAACAATGCCATTGATCAGGCCATTAATGTGGCAAATGAGTTTTAAATTTAGGGAATAATGCAGGAAAATTAGGAAGCCAACCTACTGATTCATCCTTGAACAAATTCGGATATCATAAGGTTGGTTTTTTTTATTTCTTATAAAACATTTGAAAAAAAAACATAAATCCTGTAAAATTAAGAGTAAATATTAGTATCAGGTACTAATTTATGATTGGAAAGGGGATACATTAGCGTGAATCAACTACTAGAAGGTAAGAATATAGTGGTAATGGGAGTTGCGAATAAAAGAAGTATAGCTTGGGCTATTGCAAAGTCCTTATATAATTCTGGAGCAAATTTAATATTTACTTATCAGGGAGAAAAATTCGGGAAGAATTTGAAGCAATTAGTGGAAGAGGAAATGAAACAGTCATTAATGATGTATTCCTGTGATGTTACAAAAGATGAGGATATCAAACTTTTATTTGAGGACTTAAGGAAGGATGTTGGGGTTATTCATGGTGTAGTACATAGTATTGCTCATGCAAAAGTGGAAGAGCTAGAAGGTCAGTTCATGAACACCTCAAGAGATGGTTATGCTATGGCACAGGACATTAGTGTATATTCCCTAGTGGCTGTTGCACGTGAAGCAGCTCCCTTAATGACAGAAGGTGGCGGGATTGTCACAATGTCTTATTTAGGTGGAGAGCGTGTCGTTAGAAATTATAATGTAATGGGTGTTGCAAAGGCTGCTTTAGAGGCTAGTGTTAGATATTTAGCCTATGATTTAGGACCACAACAAGTTCGAGTTAATGCAATTTCAGCAGGTCCAATAAGAACACTTGCAGCAAAAGGGGTTAGCGATTTTAATTTTATCTTAAGTGAAATAGAAGAGAAAGCACCATTGCGCCGTACAACAGATCATGAAGAGGTTGGCGATACCGCATTATTCTTAATGAGTCATTTATCTCGTGGAGTAACTGGAGAGGTTATCCATGTAGATAGTGGATATCATGTTATTGGAATGGTTTAATTAAAAAAAATACAAAAATATAAATCTTAACATTTTCTTGATATTTTGATAAAAGAATCTGAAAACCCTTTGGTTATGATAAGAATGTAAGAAGGATCTAGATCCCTTATAAAAAATTGTAAAGAGGTGTTGGAAGATGAAAAAAATGAAAAAAATTCTGTATATCGGTGCTTTAGTGGGCGCAATGGGAATTGGCGCAATGTTTGGACCAGTACTTTCTTTTGCAGATGATACTGCAACAACAGCTCCAACCTACCAGCCACAATTCCAAAATCAGCAAACAGGTGGAATGGGATTGAGAATGGGGCAATATTTTGCTGGCTCTATGAGCGAAGTAGTCGCAAAGGCTTTAAACATGTCAGTTGATGATTTATATGCAGAGCGTTTAACAGGAAAGTCCTTGGAACAAATTGCACAGGCTAAAGGACTTGAATCAAAACAATTATTAGCTCTACTTGTAGATGCAAAAAAAACACAGGTAGCAGAATTAGTTGAGAAAAAGGTCATTACGCAAGAACAAGCAAATTACATGTTAGAAAGATCGAATGCTAATATGGAAGCGGCCATTAAAAGAACAGAGGTTGGCCCGATGAATGGTGGCAAAGGAATGATGGGTGGAAGACGCTTTAATCAAGATGGAAATACAAACTTTACACCTGGTCAAGGAAGAGGCTTTGGTGGCGGTCCTCGTTGGAACCAACAATAATCATACTTAACCGTTGATTTTAACAAAATTAGTTACTTACTAGCCCTGAAGTCATTCTTCAGGGCTTTTTATTCGCTATAGACTTGGTAAAAGTCAAGCTTTGCTAATCGATAAGGAAGTAAGAAAAAGGATTTTATCCATGGTTGACGAATCACATATTGTATAGCATGTTCTTGGAGGATATATAATGAAAAAAACAATTTGTATTGTAGATGATGAACAAAAAATAAGAGAAATGGTACACTCCTATTTAATCAATGAAGGATATGATGTACGAGAAGCTGGAAGTGGAGAAGAAGCACTTCAGCTTCTTGAAAAGGAAAATATGGATTTAGTTTTATTAGATATAATGATGCCAGGTATGGATGGATATCAAACTTTAAGGGAAATCAGGACAATTCAAAAAAAACTACCAGTAATTCTTCTTACTGCAAAAACAGACGAGTTTGATAAGCTACTTGGTCTAGAAATGGGAGCAGATGATTATATTACGAAACCATTTAGTTTAAGGGAATTAGTTGCTAGGATGAAGGCTGTGCTACGTAGAACCCAATCTGATGATCGAGACCGCGAAGAAGAAGTGATTGTTAAGGGAAATGTGAGGATTAATTTATCAACATATGAGGTTATTGTTCAAAATGAGCCGATAAGCTTAACACCAACAGAATTTAAAATTTTAGTAACTTTATTTCAAAAGCCAGGAAGAGTATATAGCCGTCTTCAGTTAATGAATATTGCGATGGGGGAAATCTATGCTAATTATGAACGTTCGATTGATACCCATGTTAGTAATCTACGAAAAAAAATTGAGGAAGATCCCGCGAATCCCAAATATATTCAAACCGTGTATGGAATTGGCTATAAGTGTGGTGGCTAATCGATGAAACTTCAAACCAAGTTAATTATTGCTTTTAGCAGTGTAATCATTGTAATGGGCTTGCTACAGTTTTTTTTCTTCCAACAACGAATTGAAAAGGTGTTTGAGGAGTATGTAGCTGAAAATCAGCAGGAACGAATCGATTTTTTAAAGGAGATATTGACTGATTTTTACCAATATGACGAATCATGGAATGGAATTCAAGAATTTATTTATGATCCGAGTATTAATCGAAATCGACGTGGTCCAATGTGGAGGAATAATCCTACTTTAGTGAATATGCCTAATTTAGAAATTAGTATTGCCGATCAAAGTGGAATTATAATTGCGGATACCAATGGAGAATGGATTGGCTTAAATGCAGATGAAGTACCTGGTGTTCATGAAAAAATAATTGTTAATAATCAAATGATAGGCGAATTAATCATTAATCAAGAAAAAAGTGCTGATCTACTAACTTTAGAACGTCAATTTATTCAATCAGTCACCAAATCAATCCTATTTGGAAGCATAATTGCAGTCATTATTTCAGTTATTATTGGTCTTTTTATTGCTGCAAGGGTTACAAAGCCATTAGAAAAATTAATGATTGGAATCCGACATTTAACAAAAGGCAATAAAACATATCGCTTAAAAATTAATACGAGGGACGAATTTCATAAGCTTGCTGAAGCTTTTAATGAAATGTCCAGTCAATTAGAGCAAAATGAACTAATCCGAAAAAATCTTGTCGCAGACGTTGCTCATGAGCTTCGAACTCCGTTATCCATTTTAAGAGGCAGATTAGAGTCAATTCAAGAGGGCGCGATTGAACCAACACAAGAAATCGTGTTGCAATTAAATGATGAGGTTTACCGACTGACTAGGTTAGTCAATGATTTACAACAGCTAAGCCTTGCTGATGCAGGTAAACTTAGTTTAAATATGATGGATGTTCAAATCAATGATTTATTAAAACGAATTATTGATAATTTTAGCTGGCTAGCAGATGAAAAAAATATTGATCTTCACTTGAGTGCAAATGAGAAGATAATGGCAAATATTGATACTGATCGTATGACGCAAGTATTTGTAAATCTCATAGGTAATGCACTTCGTCATACACCTGAAAATGGAAATGTGGAGATTAAAGTAGAAAGAAACAATCCACACAATAGTGTTCTCATCACTGTAGTAGATAATGGAATAGGTATTGATCCTGAATTATTACCATATATATTTGATCGATTTTATCGCACTGATAGCGCAAGAAACCGAGATCAAGGAGGTACCGGCTTAGGGTTATCTATTGCTAAGGGATTTGTGGAAGCGCATCAGGGAAGAATTTGGGCTGAAAGCAAAAAGAATCTAGGAACAGCGTTTATTGTAGAAATCCCAATTAAAAAAACAAGTAGTGATAAAAATCACAGCGTTACAATTTAAAGTTTACTATAATATAATTGCATTAAAATTTAATATTATAATATATACACAGTGGAAATGCATTAATAAAACTAAAAAGTTCACATTTTAGACACATATAATTGGAGAGTTTTCCTATACAAATTCTCCAATTCATTTTATAATTTTAATGAGAATGATTATTATTAACAGTAGGTGATGAAATGACGAAAAAACTAACAAGTTGTCAGATTGGCGAAAAAGTTCGAGTATATTCCTTTTTAATGAATGAGCATAAATCAAAACGATTAATGGATATGGGTTTAATCCCGGGTACAATTGTTGAAATAACAAGAATTGCACCTTTTGGAGACCCAGTGGCGATTAAGGTGAAAGGTTTTCAAATGAGCTTTAGAAAACAAGAAGCAGAAGAAGTATTGGTTAAAGGATTAAACGAATAGAACATTAAATTTTAAACATCGTAGATAAGAAAGAAAGAGGTGAGGGATAATGGGGGTATATGCATTAGCAGGTAATCCAAATGCAGGAAAAACTTCATTATTTAATTTATTAACAGGCACAAGACAGCATGTTGGTAACTGGCCAGGAGTAACTGTAGAAAAAAAGACAGGAACAATGAAAAATAATGCTTCTGTTCATATTGTAGATTTACCTGGCATTTATAGTCTATCTCCATTTTCCATTGAAGAAAGAGTTGCAAGTCAATTCTTTATAGAAGAAAAAATTGATAAATTGATTAATATCGTAGATGCATCTAACATTGAGAGAAACCTGTATTTTACCGTTCAATTATTAGAATTTGGTAAACCAATGGTCATGGCTTTAAATATGATGGATGTAGCAAAGGCTTATGGTATCAAAATTGATGTAAATGAACTACAAAAAAAATTAGGAATTCCAATTGTGCCAATGATGGTACGAAAAGGAAAAGGGTATCAACAATTTATTGATGTTTTAGAAAAACCACAAAACGCAACCAAGTTTCAACTTTATTATGGCCTAGAAATAGAGCAGGCAATTACTAGGTTAGAGGGGTTATTTCAGAGGCAAGCTTCGTTAAAAGGTCAAAACTCTCGTTGGTTAGCATTGCAATTATTAGAGGAAAATGCAGTGGTAGAAGCACTAATACAGGATAAATCTATAAATGAACAAATACACCATCTTAAAAATACAATCAAGGAAAAATTAGGCCATAGTGCTGCGCAATTGATTAGAGAACAGCGATATGAATGGATTAGTCAATTGTTAGAGCGGGTAATGATAGTTGAAACAACGAGTCAAAAGACTTGGACTGAAAAAATAGATCGTGTATTAACTCATAAATATTTAGGAATACCGTTATTTTTCTTTTTCATGTTTTTAACCTTCCAAGTGACATTTGCTTGGGTAGGTGCACCTCTTCAAGATCTTTTAGATGGATGGTTTAGTGGTCCGCTTTCAGAAGGAACGACGATTACTTTGACCGCATTAGGTGCAGAGGATTGGTTAGTTAAACTGATTGTTGATGGCATTATTGGAGGAGTAGGTGGGGTATTAGTATTTGTTCCTCAAATTTTTATTCTATTTTTGATTATTTCATTTCTTGAGGATTCAGGTTATATGGCTAGAGCAGCCTTTATTATGGATAAGGCAATGGCTAAAATTGGATTGAATGGAAAAGCTTTTATCCCAATGGTAGTTGGCTTTGGTTGTAATGTACCCGGAGTTATGAGTGCAAGAACAATGGAACAAGAAAAGGAACGTTTAATTACAATACTATTAAGTCCGTTTATGTCTTGCTCTGCTAGGTTAGCGGTATATGCACTATTTACATCGATTTTCTTTAAGCAATATCAAAGTGTTGTTGTATTTTCCTTATATCTATTAGGTATTGTTTTAGCGATACTATTAGGACTTATCTTTAAACGTTTTTTATTAACAGAAGAAGAAAGCTTGTTTGTAATTGAACTTCCTCCATATCGAGTACCGATGATTCGAAGTTTATTGTTAAATACATGGGATAAAGGAAAGAACTTTATTAAGAAAGCTGGAACAATTATTTTCAGTATGGCTGTTCTATTATGGTTTTTAGCTAATTTTAATTTAAGTGGAATGACAGAGAATATGAATGATAGTTTGTTAGCGGCTATCGGTAATTTGATTGCACCGATTTTTGCACCGCTTGGTTTTGGAACATGGCAAGCAGGTGTGGGTCTTATTAGTGGGTTTATGGCGAAAGAAATTGTAGTCGCTACTTTGGCTGTTGTATATGGTACAGGGACAGAGGCAAGTTTACCACAAGTGATTCAAACGATGTTTACTCCTGTTTCTGCCTATGCCTTTATGGTATTCGTACTTCTTTATACGCCTTGTATGGCCACTTTGGTTGTTATGAAAAAAGAAACCGGTTCTTGGAAATGGCCTTTAATCTCAATTGGTTATAGCTTTTTCACTGCTTGGATATTAGCATTTATTATTTATCAGGTTGGAAGTATCCTTATTTAAAGGGGAAAAATAAGAATGTTTGAAGCGGGGTGGATGAAATGCTCACATTTGGTATTATTGCTTTAATTGCTGGCTATAGTGGGTGGCATATCTATAAATCTGTAAGAAATAAAACACAAGGAAAGTGTGATTATTGTACAGGATGCTCAATGAATGGTGCTTGCCCATTACAAGCATTAAAGCAAAATGAGCTGCAATCACCAGCAACCGTCTCTTTAATTTATAATGAAAAAAATTAAACAAAATGGAGAGCTATAAGCTCTCCATTTTTTCGTTAAAGGTCCAATAATGATTTAGCAGAAAATTACTGATTGGTAAAACGATAATCACAATGGCTTGTCCAATGAAATAGTGAATAGTAAATACGTGAACCGTTAAATACATGATTAGACTATTGAGAATAAATCCAGAAATAGATACAAGACTATATTTTATAAATAGAATCGAGTTATTTTTACTTCTCGTTTTAAAGGTGAATTTTTTGTTTAATATAAAGGAAATAATGACAGTGAAAATAAATCCAATCGAAGAACTAAAAACGGGATCTTGATTAAATAATTCCACCAATAGTACCAAAGTTAAAAAGTGAATAAAGGTACCAATCACACCGACTATTCCATAAATGAAAAACTTTTTAAAAGGAACTGAATTTATTTTAGCCATAAATGGTATACCGCTCTTCTTCATTTTTTGACTCTATTTGGTGATTAGCGACTAACGTTTCCTGGATTAAGTATCTTGGCCTTCCTTTTACTTCGTTATAAATTGCAGCAATATATTCACCAATAATGCCAAGGCTAGTCATTATTATGCTACCAATCATTAATTGTAATAAGATAACTGTAGTAAAACCTGTAACCGCTGTTCCGTTTATTTTCTGATATAAGGTCTGGATGCCAAGTATAAAAGCAGCGATGAAAAATACAAAACCCACAATACTAACCAATCTTAATGGTAAAGAAGTGAATGAGACGATAGCATTTAAAGAAAGTTTAATTAGCTTTACTAAACTCCATTTGGTTTCTCCATTCGCTCTTTTTGCTACATCAAACTCCAACTGAATCTTTTTGAATCCTACCCAGGCAGTCATCCCTCTAAAGAATAGGTTTTTCTCAGACATTTGAAACCAAGCATGAACTACCTTCTGATCTAATAATTTAAAATCGGAAGCTCCCTGTAAATTATAGCCTGTTAAAGTTTTTAGTAAACGATAAAAGAGCTTTGAGCCAATTTTATTGCGTAAGCTTTCTTCTCCACGATCTTTTTTAATGCATTCGACAATACCCACTTTTTCTTTTCGCCAAAGTTTAACCATTTCGGGAATAAGTGTGGGGGGGTGCTGAAGATCAGCATCCATAATAATCACTGCTTTTCCTTTAGTTTGTTCTATTCCAGCGGACAATGCGTATTCTTTTCCAAAGTTACGGCTTAGCTTTATACATGTAGTATGGGGCAGCAAATGATTAATTTCATTTAATTGTTCCCAAGTATTATCGGAAGAACCATCATCAATAATAATTATTTCATAATGATTAGTCGCCTTTTTGATTTGTTCATTAATAATCTGAACAGATTCTTTGATATGGCTTCCCTCATTGTATACTGGGATAACGATGGATATTTCAGGGTTAATCGACATGTTATTGAACCCCTCCCTTAACTTTATTTTTTCTAAATATTTCGTACCAAAAGATGAAAAGGAAAATAATGATACTAATGATGGAGAGGATTCTCCCGAACAGAAAACCCTTTGGAATAAAGGTAAGTAAGATTTCTGCTTCACCTTGGTCTACAGGTATGCCTAGAAAAGAGCCCATTACTTTTAGTGGTTTAATCGATTGACCATTCATTTCTACTCTCCATCCCTCATCCCAGGGAATGGTGAAAAGGAGTAATTGATTCTCATTCTGTACATTAACTTGAGCTCTTAATTGATTTTCGTTAATGCTTGTAATAGAAAAAGTTCCTTCTTCTCCATTTTTCAAATGCGTAAAGTATGTCAAATCAGCAAGATAAAACCACTCTTTGTTCATTTTTACTTCATTTTCATTGATTTTTAGCTCTACTTTAACTTGTTTACTAGGAAAGCTTCCAAGTTTTAAAATTCCGTTGTTTTCATTTGATGGATATTCGACACCTTTTTTTCGATTAGCGGTAAGTGTGGATTCTATAGATTGGGAAGTAGTTATTAAAGTGTATAATTCCATCTCTTGCTCCATATTTATCGTATAAATAACCTTCATCGGTTTATTTTTGTTGATCCTAATTAAATGTTTCAGAGAATTCGCATTGTCGTTATTCAAGGTTTTGGCATTTTCATATTCTATTTTTTCAGGAATTACTTGCCTAAACAATGGAACATTCTCTGTTTTGCTGATTGAATTAAAGATCAAATTTTGCAAATCGAATGGATTTGCAAAGCGATTTGGCTGAACTTCGGTTATGCTATTATCCGTTAAAAACCCTAAGGATAAAGCGAATTGGTTCTTATAGATGTTAAGGTTATTATTAGTTTCTATAAGTTCATAGCCACTATAGGATAGCTCTTTGGAACTAATGAAATACTTTTGAGCTAATAGTGCTTCTGTAAATAACGTACTTCCACTCTTATGGTATTTTGCCTTTCTTACCGCGATTCCCAAGCTTTTCAGTGTTTTTGATAATCCATTGTCCATCATGGAGCTAAATGAACTTAAACTACTAACACCTAGTTGTAGAGAATCATTATATGTCTTATTTAAATCCGTTTCTATACGATAATTTAGGCCTTTGTCTTCTTGATTTAACCTTTTAACGACTTTTTCATAGTCATCGTAGTCTACATATTGCTCTCTAGAAATACCACCTAATTCATTGTTTAAATGAGTGAATAACATTCCTGAGTTAAAGCTTAACTCACCAACGACATAGACAATAAAAAGCAGGTGAATGAAAATTTTAAAATTCTTCTTTTTTAAGACCATAATTAAGGTGAATATGGAGATGAAAAGAAGATTCCAGCTTTGATTGATTTTAAAATCAGAATCGAGATAAAAAATACTCAATAAAGTAATGGATACAACAAGAAAATATAATATAGCCCATATTTTTATATCAACAATTTGATGCTTTTGATAGGCTTTAAGACTGATTACAAAAAGGATAAAAGAAACAATAAAGGAATATCGATAAGGGAATGAATTAGGGATATCTCCACCATGCCACACAATATTTAATATAGGAATAAATAAGCTTAGAATTAAGAAAACGAGAAGAGTACCCCACCTGATTTTTTCAGAACGTTTTATATTTTTGCTTAGAAAAAACAGTGGAACTAAAAACAGAACAAAAGTACCAATGTATAAATTAGGGGTTCCTTGACCAGTAATTACAAAATCATAGGTTCCACTAAAAAGCTTATAAACGAGGTGAAGAGGATTTAAAGTGAATTCAAACTCTTTCAATGGTTGCTTTTCTGTAAGTAATAGCTGAAAAAAGGTTGGTATTGTTAGAATTGCAGAAATACCTGCAGCAATGATGGTACCATACACAAATTTGAGACTGCGATTTAGAATCGCTTTCTTGCCAAGTTGATCATACTTTTCTATTATTCCAGTGACAAAATAAAGGAAAATAAACAATCCAATCATATAAGAAATATAAAAATTGGAGATGAAAATTAAGGAGAGAAAAAAGATAAATAAAGCTATTTGATTATCATCGATTAGTTTCTCAGTAGCGAGAACAAGGAGTGGAAGCCATATGATTCCATCCAACCACATCAAGTTGTAGTAATAGACAATATTATAGGCCATTAATGAATAGAACATTGAAAATAAGATGGTTTCTAATGGACTAATGGAAGGGAATTTTCGTCTTATGAAATAACTAATGGCTAGTCCAGCAAAACCTATTTTCAATAAAATTAATAGAGTAACTGCTTCTACTAAATAGTTTTCTTTGAAAAAAAAGAGGATAAACAAAAATGGGCTGCTGGCATAATATGCTAGATTACCAATAAAATTGCCACCTAATCCTGTGTTCCAGCTATAAAGTAAACTAGTATCCCCAGTCATAGAATTGTATAAGTAATGATAAAAGTGTATATATTGATGCCAAAGGTCTGTGATTAAGATTGAGCGATTTCCAAATGGATAGATTTGAATGATAGCAAAGATGGTAGTTAATAAAAAAACAGGTAATAAAAAAGATAAAAGATATATGATGAGGTTCTGTCGATTTAGCTTTTTCATTCACTACCATCCTTATTCTTTGTTTTATTTAAACAGCATGTATTACTTAAACCAAGATTATCATTGATTTTGTTCTCTGAGAATAATACAGGATTAAATTGATTCTCTTTAACTAGAATAATGAAGATTTATAGGTCTAATGATAGACTTCTTTCTTATAATGATTCATTATGCTCAATTTTAATTTTAACTTTTTTGTAGAACTGAGGAATAACTAGTAAGGCAGTAAAGCTAGATAATATCATTGCTAGCCACATTACCATTGAAACCTGACTATGAATTCTAAATGGGGATAATAGATATACACTTAGACCAATAGCTAGCCCAAAAGCATTCGTTAAAATAGGTCTGCCAGCTGTTTCTAATGTTTTCTCAATAACATTCGATTCGCCCTTTTTTTGATAATAGTTAATTACAGCAATAAAATGGATAGAGTAATCGATTCCTACCCCTATAGCGATACTGGCCATATTGGCAGTCATCATATTCAAATTCATGTTGGTCACTGCTAAGAATCCAAATAATGAAATGATGGTTACTATAATAGGTAATAGGCCGATTAATGTGTTTCTGATATTACGAAAGCTTATTCCTAGCATTATGGAAACAAGCGCCAACGCGATAAATAGAGAAGAGATTTGGTTGGTAACAATTAATTTATTCATTTCACGAAAAAGAATCGGCATTCCTGTTAAAGATAAAACATTATTATTACTTTTCAACTCTGCTATTAGCTGATCCTGCTCTTCACCGGACATATTTTCAGTGGTAATGACAAATTTCAGGCCATCATCACTTACCCATTGATTTAAATCAATATCTATTGGTTGTTGGATTAAATCATATGCAGATACAACCTTTTTTACCCCCGTTTTTTCCTCGAGATTTCTTTCTAGCTGTAGAATTTCATTAGCGTAGGTAAGATCATTTAAACCTTCCTCTTTTTTTTTAAACTCTCCAATAATCGGTAATGAAGATCCAAAGTTGGATTCGATCTTTTCAAATGTTTTACGAATTTCAGAACCTTTTTTAAAAAAGGCGAGCTGGTTAGAATCTACAATAAGTGTTGGGATAAAAGAACCAAAGGCAATAACAATCATTAAAAAGAAGGCAAGAATCGCCAATCGGTGTTTAACAAGACTTTGTAAGATTTTAATGATACGGTGTTCCTTGTTTTCTAAACTAAGTGGAGGATTAATATCTATTTTATGTAGAATCACAGGGAGGAAAAAAAGAGAAATTAGACCTGCATAACCAATTCCTAATGCAGTTGTAATCCCTAAATCTTGCATTGCTACAATGTCTGAAAATGAAAGAGAAAGAAAACCTGCCATCGTAGTTAAGGATGTCATGATGATTGGGGCTCCAACAAGTTCTAAGGTCTCTTTAATTGCAAGTTGTTTATCATGATGCTCTTTTAAGCGATCTAAATAATGGATAGTAAAATGAAGTCCATCCGCACTTCCCAAAACAATAATAAAGATAGGGGCAATAACGGTAATAATACTTAGTTCTTTTCCAAGTAAAAAGACAGTACCAAAGGTCCATAACGCACCAAAAGCGGCAGGAAGCATCGATAGAATGGTTAATTTCTTTACACGGATATTTAAATAGAATGTAAGCAGTACTAAGAGAATGGCTAATGGTGGCAAAACCAAAATTATTTTTAGAAGATAATCAAAAATAGTATTTACGATAACTTGATTACCGGCATAATCTAGCTTTAAGCCTCTACCAATCGTTATTTCTTTAATCTGATTGATGACTTCACTACTGTCTGCCTGATCTGTCAACCCGACCATAATAAGACCAAGCGTATAATCCTCTGAAAGCAGTTCTTTTGTATATTCGGATGTTTTTAAACTAGATGCTAAAGGCTCATAATGTGCGTTAATCCACTCTTCATTTACTTCTATTGTTCCTTGAGGAGTTGGTAAAGCTTTTGGTAAAAAACCACGTAAAAAGCTAACACCCTTAATTTGATCTAACTTGTGTTGATAACTAGATATTTCTTTTAAATTTTCCTTCTCTAATAGAGATTCATTATTTTTATTGGTTTCTATTAAAACCTGAACCATTTCGATTCCTTGATATTTTTGACTGATTTGGTCATAGGTATTGGACATTTCATGGTTCCCTTTAAAAAAGGAAAGATAATCAGTGGAAAAGCGGAAGTTATAAAAAGATAGCAATGCAATAATATTCAGTAAAATGACGATTCCGATAATCACCTTTTGTTTGCGCTGAATGAAGTTAGCTAAATTACCCATTTTTTTCCCCTCCATTAGTTTTCTTCTTTTACCAGTTTATATCAATAAATATATGCAAAGGAAACAAACTTATCAATTGTCGTTTTCTTAACTGTGCCAAAATGGCACAGTTTTAATGACAAATTTGCATTAGAAGAAACTACATAAGTGTATTGAAGTGAATAAAGCCAGTCTAGTTGCCCAATTAAACATGGCATAGTAATTGCAAATAAAATACTATTAATAACTTTTGAAAGGCTTGATGGGGGAGATAAAATGAATGAGCCGACAAAAAAAATATACCACTTTATTTCAACGTTATACCAAGGGGAAAATAAATCGCTTTTAGATAGCGCAAATATAATGCTAAATTTTAATCAATTGTTAAATGTTGCCGATATTTCGGCTAGGCAACTTAGTTATCAATTATTTTCTGAAATTCTTCTACAAAAACCTACAGAGAATATTGTTGAAAAATGGATGGATAATTTGCCTTTATTACACACTTATTTTTCGAAGATTGAAGAGCAGGAAATCAATCAATGGGTTAGTCAATTCGAGCAATCCCTAAAAATAAAAATTAAAAATAAAAATGATTTTAATGATTTGTATGATTTTTATCTCGCGCCTCTTGGATTTAAATTAGAACAGATGTCTAATTTGGCTTTACAGGAAACTTATTCCTCTATGAAGACACGACAATTACTACAGCTTGAAGCAATTGATTTAATTGAAGATTTTTTAATACCTTTTTTAGTATCGTATAAAGAAAAAAAGTTCCATGATAGGAATGGAACAATTTATGATATATTTTTTGAAATCATCTATAACTTTGTGATTTGGGACTATCAAATATTGTTAGAAAATAAATTAGATTAACACTATAGAACATATGGTGAACTACCCACCACTTACCACCCTTATAGAGCTTGAAGTGGGGGCTTCTCGACTTATCGTTGCTTTTACTTGCCAACGAAAACTGACCGAGCTAACCCTCTTGTTCCAAGAGTTTGTATTCCATTATGCATTTGCTAATAAGCGGATACCTTCTTTTTTGATATTGAGTGCTGAATTATAATCTCTATCGAGATTTAGACCACAAGTACATTGATAAGTACGTTCTGATAATTTGATTTCTTTTACAGAACCACATTTTGAACAAGTTTTGGTAGATGGAAACCACTTATCTATTTTGACAAGTTGCTTCCCTTGTTCTTTTAACTTGTACTGTAAAAAAGAGGTGAACATTCCCCAACCGTTATCGTGAACACTTTTTCCGAATTTTAGGGCTTGTGACATTCCTTTCATGTCTAAATCTTCAATCACAACAGCGTCATAATTTGTAGCTAATTCTTTTGATTTATGGTGTAGAAAATTCTTGCGTTGATTGGCTGTCTTTTCTTGTAATACAGCCACTTTCAAACGCTGTTTTTCCCAACGTGCAGAACCTCTTGTTCTTCGGGATAAGATTCGTTGTTCTTTTTCTAGTTTGTTTAATGATTGTCGATAGAAACGTGGGTAATTGGCTTTCTTACCCTGTTCACTTTCAACATACAGACCATCCATAGCAAAATCTAGACCAACAACGTTCTTAATAGACACTGGTTCAATCTCTTTCTCGTATTCAGTCAAAATCGAAAGATAGTATTTACCCGACTTTGTTTTAGATATCGTACACGATTTCAATTGATAATCAGCCGGGACTTCCCTGTGCTGTATGATTTTCACTAATTTTAGTTTCGGCAATTTGATATGACCATCTTGTAATTCGATATTTCCATTCACTCGATTGGTTGTAAAAGACTGTTTGTGTTTACGGCTTTTGAACGTTGGAAATTCAGCACGGCCTTCAAAAAAGTTTTTATAGGCTTTTTGCAGGTTGATCTGTGCATTGGCTAAAGCTAAAGAATCGACTTCTTTTAGGAATGGAAATTCATCTTTGTACTTGGCAGGGGTTGGAAACTTTTTTTCTTTTACCTTTTCTTGATCATCTTTGAATTTTTCATAAGTTTCCTTCCGTTCTGCTAACATTTTATTATAGACAAAACGAACAGAACCGAATGTTTTAGCTAATAATAATTCCTGTTCTTTGTTTGGTAGTAAACGGAATTTGAAGGCTTTATTTTGTTTGGTCATATCATTTCACCTCCAATGCTTTATTTCTATATTATAGAACATATATTCGTATTAGGCAATTATTTTGGCTAACGCCCTTCACATTCCTTGAGGATGGGAGACTTTTTTCAGAAATCTGTTAAAATAGTTAATAGGGACTATAAGAAGTAAAGGAGGAAAGCAATGAAGAAGAGGTCGATATTCATCATCAGCATGGTTATTATTCTTATTGCTATTGTTCCTATTTTTTTGACAAATGAAGAGGTTAATCATGCACCATACAAAGTAGGGATTTTAATTAGTGGAACAGAACGGTTAGTCAAGTTAGAGGGAATGAAAAAAGGATTACAGGATTTGGGGCTTGTTGAAGGGATTCATGTTGAATATATCGTAAAAAATAGTAATCATAATATGGAACAAATGAGAAGCTATGCAATAGAGTTAGATGAAGGAGATTATGATGTTATTATTGCTGGTGGAGCGATAGAAGCAACCTATCTAAAAGAATTGCGTGGCTCTACTCCTGTAGTATTTATAGGAGTAGCTTCTGTAGATGAGTTAGAATTGGTGAATAATCTTCAAAGGCCAGAAGGAAGAATGACAGGTCTAGATAATGGCCATACTGATCTTTCGGGGAAAAGGGTACAACTGCTGAAAATGCTGCTACCAGAAACTAGGCGTGTTATTGCTATATATGACAATAATATCGAAGCAAGTAAAATAAGCTTAGAAAAAGTAAAAGAAGTGGTAAAGGAGCTCCAATTAAAGATTGCTCCTATTTCAGTGTCTAATGAAAGTCAATTTGATGCTCTCAAGCAGGTTTCTTTTTCGGATAATGACGCCATAGTTATTTTGCCTAGCTATTACTTAGAAAAGATGAGTAAGGAGATTGGGCAACTGGGCATTGAGAAAAAGGTTCCTATTTTTGGAGTCAATTCAAATGATGTTACAAATGGGATTTTATTTTCCTATGGGATATCTTATTTTGACCAAGGCTATCAATGTGCAAGCATGATAAGTAGAATCCTTTATGGACAAACTCCTACTGAGATTCCAGTGGAAAAACCAGATCACATTCAATTATTGGTAAATGGGGATACGAAAGAAATAATTCAAGTAAACATATCTTCTATTGGACAGGCTTATGCTGAAGAAATAAGGGAAAAGGAATGAGGGAGGGTCAGATATGAGTGAAAATCATGGAAAGCATCCTCTCCCCTGGTGGAATCGATTAAAGTATCGTTTACTAATTTTCGGTATAATAATGACGATTCTTCCCATAGCGATTACCGGTTGGATAAATATTAATGCCATGAAGCTTAGTTTGGAGGAAAAAGTAAAAGGGCAGCAATTATCTGTAGTTCAACGCGCAGCAGAAGAAGTGGATCGTTTATTATTTTCTGTAGAAGATCGGGTTGAATTAATTATTGATGCCAATAAGACAACAAACCTAAGATTAAATCAAGATGAATGGGAACAAGCCTTATATGGTTTATTAAAACACAATAGCGAAATCGAAAACGCTTATGTTTATGATAAATATGGACAAATCATCTTATCGGCAATGCGTTTTGAATTAAAACCAATAAAAGATAAGCTGGTTACTCCAGCCAAAGCAGGATTATCTGATGTTTATTTTAATAAAGAAGGAATGCCATATATTTCAATGATGGTGCCGTTTGATGCTCATAAGCCAGCTGAGGGTGGAGTGTTAATTGAAATTAGTTTAAAAAGTACATTAAAAAAATTGACTGCGATGTATTTTGGCAAGAGTGGCTATATTTATATTGTTGACCAGCGAGAACGATTAATATCGCATACGGAATTTAGTCAAGTAATCCTTAATCAAAAGGTAGTTACATCAACTGAACTTAAGGAGATGCTGCAAAATAGGGCAAGTGTTTCACCACCCGTGGAGTTTATTAGTTATTCTGGAAAAAGGGTTATTGGCTCAGTGGCACCAATTATGTCAACGAATTGGAGTGTTATCATTGAACAGCCAACAGAGCAAGCATATGCCTCTATTTATTTGCTTATTAAACAATTGTTTTTTGTAATGCTTGGTGTGGCAGCTGTGATTATTTTCTTGAGTATTGTAGTGGGCTTTTGGTTTACAAGACCTATCGAGTTACTCGAAAAAGCAGTGGCTAAAGTATCAAAAGGGGATTTTAACACCCGGATTGTTTATAAAGCTAAGCATGAGCTAGGAAATCTATCACAATCCTTTAATAAAATGACCGAAGAATTAAGAAATAAGTCAGAAAAACTTGAGCAGGAAAGAGAACGATTAAATACGATTGTTAACGGAAGTGGAGCAGGTTTTGCTTTAATTCACGAAGATCATACGGTTGCTTGGATGAATAATCGTCTTAGAGAATGGTTAGCTAATGGTGAAGAGGGTCATTATTGTTATACCTTATTAGGAAGAATAAATAGCCCATGCGAGGATTGTCCAATCACCGAAAAAAGACTGGAAGGCTGTAATAACGAAGCAGTTAATACGATTGATCAGTATGGGAATAAGAAAATCTATCGCCATCGAATGTATCCTTTAGAAATTGTAAAAAAAGGGGATCCTAAATATCTTGTGGTTGTGGAAGACATAACAGAGCAGAAGAAGCTCGAAGAGATGGTAGTTCAAGCGGATAAGCTAAGTGCACTAGGAATATTAGCCTCTGGATTTGCTCATGAGGTGAATAATCCCCTAGCGTCTATCAGTGCCTATGCCGAAGATTTAAAGGAACGATTTAAAGAAGAGCCAAGTGAAACATTATATCTATCAGGTGAAGTAGATAATTATTTAGATATTATTCGAAATAATGTAGACCGATGTAAAACCATTACTAATCGCTTATTAAATTACTCAAGAAAAGGTACCTATCAATTAGAAGAAGTGGTCCTAGACGACTTAGTTAAAGATAGCTTAGCTTTATTACAGCATGCAATTCGGAAGAAAAGTATTATGGTTATTAAAAATATAGATTCTAAACCATCAACTGTTCTAGCAGAAGGATTACAAATACAGCAGGTACTAGTCAATATTATGAATAATGCGATAGATGCAATGGATCAAAACGGGAAAATGGTTATTTCTATTAGCAAAGAATTCCAAAAAGTAATGATTATTATTGAAGATAATGGCCCAGGAATGACAAAAGAACAAATTCAAAAAGCATTCGATCCTTTTTACACAACAAAGCCTATTGGTGTAGGCACTGGTTTAGGACTATATATTTCATATGATATTATGAAGAAAATGAATGGAGATATACTAATAGAATCGAATGTTGGACAAGGTACGAAGGTTACGCTAATATTTCCAATCAATCATATGTTTGGGGGTGAATAAACTGGAAAGAAAAGCAAAAATAATGGTGGTCGATGATGAACAGGATTTATTACAAATTCTAACTAAGAGATTAATCCGTAAAGGATTTGAGGTCAGTGGTTTTTTATCAGGGGAAGAGGCATTACAGGAGTTGAAAAAAAATCACTACGACATAGGAATTTTTGATATAAAGATGCCTGGTATTGATGGAATAGAATTACTTCATGAAGTGAAAAAAGAATTACCAGAGATTGAAGTGATTATCTTAACAGGACATGGAACAATAGAAACTGCAATTGAAGCGATGAAGGCTGGTGCTTATGATTATTTGACAAAGCCTTACAATTTAGCAGAGCTAGAAGTGATTATTGAAAAGGCAATGGAAAAGAAACGGCTTTTTGAAGAAAATACGCGGCTAAAGGAAGTATTACAAATGGAGGGCTCCCAGTTTCATCTGATTGGGGAAAGTCCTGCTTTTAAAAATCTTTTAGAGATGACAAGAAGAATTGCTACAAGTCAGGTATCTGTATTGATAGAGGGAGAAAGCGGAACAGGGAAAGAATTAATTGCTAGAGCGATTCATGCATGGAGTGACCGAAAAGACCAACCCTTTATTGCGATTAATTCGGGAGGCTTAGTAGAAAATCTATTAGAAAGTGAATTGTTTGGCCATGTCAAAGGTGCATTTACTGGAGCGCAAACCGATAAAAAGGGATTGCTAGAAATGGCTGATGGCGGAACAATCTTTTTTGATGAGGTTGGTGAGATGCCCCTTAATCTACAGGTAAAATTGCTTCGTTTCTTTGAGAGTAACGAGTTTCGAAGAGTAGGGGATCATCGGCTTCGGTATGCCAATGTAAGGGTAGTAGCAGCTACGAATCGTAATTTGAAAGAGGAGATTAAAAAGGGGACCTTCCGTGAGGATTTATATTTTCGCTTAAATGTTGTTAATATTGTCACACCACCTTTAAGAGAACGGAAGGAGGATATTCCACTTCTAATAAAATTCTTTCTAAAAAAACGTTCCTTTGCTAATCAGCCAAAGGAACTGAGCGAAAAAGCGTATCGTTTTTTACAAAGTTACTCTTTTCCTGGGAATATTAGAGAGTTATCTCACTTAATTGAAAGAGGGGCTTTGTTGGCAACTGGAGAACAAATTGAGATCGAAAACCTATTTCCTCATATCGTTTTTGAGGAAAAAAGTGAGATAGAATCAAACAATCAGTTAACATTAGAGCAAATGGAAATGAAGCATATTGAAAAAATGCTAAAGCAATTTGATGGCAATAAAACAAAAGCAGCAGAGGCTCTTGGAATTAGTTTACGTAGTCTATATCGGAAAATTAATGAATATGAAATCACCTAATTTGTCATTTTGACAATCACTTTTGCCAAAGTGTCAAAAATGACAAAAGTACTAGGACTTGAAGATTAGGAAAAAACACGTAAATTCGCGTATTACTACGAATTTACGTGTTTTTTTTTTGTTTGGCATAGCTTTTGCAATAGTTATAAGTAAGAGAAATTTAAGCTGGATTTTACAGCATGACAAATAAAAGGAGTGACCTAAAAATGGGGTTAGGAGATAAGTTAAACCTATTTATGCTAGATCCTAAATCATATGATCACATGGTAAATACCCAAGTTAAGGATCCAATTAACGTAATGACGGATTCTGACTATGACATGGATTTAGCAATACGTATGGGAAAAGATGCACAAAAGGTTTTATCAGGGAATATGACTCAGGATGATTTTCATCAAAAATACAGTCCTGATTTAAAAATTGAGTTTGGAGATTTATATGCATCCGGAAATGCGAATACACCTGATCCATCTAAGGGTGTTCGTTGGGGAATGGTTATTGATTTAGCAAAATGTGTTGGTTGTGATACCTGTACTGTCTCTTGTAAAGCGGAAAACAGAACGCCACCAGGTGTTTCTTACAATGTGGTAATTGAACAGGAAATTGGAGTATTCCCTAACCTAGCAAAGGTGAATTTACCACGTCCATGTATGCAATGTGATAAACCACCATGTGCTCAGGTTTGTCCAACCCGTGCAACCTATAAGCTAGAAAATGGAATCGTTGCCATTGATTATGACCGTTGTATTGGCTGCCGCTATTGTGTTGTTGCTTGTCCATATGGTGCTCGCTCATTTGATTTTGGTGAGAGCTATGAGGATGAAATGATTGGCTTTAATGATATTACGGCTCCTGAATATGGTGTGGATAGAGGAACAAGAGAAAAAGGAAAGACACCTCAAGGTGTGGTTAGAAAATGTACCTTCTGTATGCATCGTTTAGAACGTGGAGAAGAGCCAGCTTGTGTAGAAACATGTATTGGGGATGCACGTTATTTTGGAGATTTAAATGATCCTAATAGTGTTGTTTCAAAATTAGCTGCAAGTCCTCGAGCTTTTCGTCTAAAAGAAGAATTAGGAACAGAGCCGCGAGTAATTTATCTACGCTAGAGGGAGGAAATGGAAAATGGGGTTACCAGGAACTAATACGCAGAAGCAAGTTAGTACAAGTCCACAATTACTCGAAAAAATTTGGTGGATTTCATTATTTGTAATGTTAGCAGCTGGGGGAATTGCAATCTTTTATCGAATTACTGATGGTTTAGCAAGCACCAATCTTAGTAGTTTAATGCCTTGGGGAGCTTGGATTGCTTTTTATATCTTTTTCGTAGGGTTAAGTGCAGGTTCCTTCCTTTTATCAACATTGATTATTGTTTTTGGGATGGAGAGATTTGAAGTAGTTGGAAGAGCGGCATTATTTACTGCAATTATTGCGATGATTGTTGCTTTAACCTTCGTTCTATTAGATCTAGGAAGAATGGATCGCTTTTTAAATGCAATGATATATTGGAATTTGACCAGTATATTGGCATGGGAAGTTCATTTTTATTTACTTTATATTGTCTTATTAGTAGCAGAGCTATATTTAATGATTAGAACAGATTTAATTCGATTGCATCAAGAATCTACTGGCTGGAAGAAAAAGCTTTATGGAATTTTAACCATTGGCAGTACTGATTTAAGTCCTGAGTCTCGCTTAAATGATAAGAAATGGATGAAGATATTAGGGTATATTGGTATTCCGTTAGCAATCTTTGGAGTACATGGTGGAACAGGTACCTTGTTCGCCGTGGTAAAAGCACGAGTATATTGGAACAGTGCATTATTCCCAATCATTTTCGTACTTTCTGCTCTGGTATCAGGAACTGCATTACTAACTTTTATTTACATTATTTCGCAAAAGGTTAGAAAACTACACGTTAATATCGATGTGGTTAAAGCTTTAGCACAGCTAATGGCGTTTTTCTTAATCATCGATTTAAGCTTAGAGTTTTATGAGTGGGGTGTATCTGGTTATGGTCTTGAGCACGAGCATATGGCTGTACTAGCTACAATGTTTGCTGGAAAACATGCTTGGTCCTTCTGGGGCTTCCAAATGTTTTTAGGAGCAGTACTTCCCCTTTATTTAATCTTTAGCAAAAGAACAAGAGAATCTGTAACAGCGTTGGCAATTGCATCTATTTCTATTGTTCTAGGAATTATTGGAGTACGTTTTAATATCGTTGTACCAGCTTTAATCGTTCCTGTTATTGAAGGTTATCCAACTGGGGATTACTTCCCTAGCTGGGTTGAATGGGTAAGTAGCTTGGGAGTAGTTGCTATGGGCATGATGCTGTACACGATTGGAGCAAAGCTTTTACCTTTAGATGAAGATGAAAATGAGGTGTTAAGCCATGAGTAAGGAGAAAAAACTAGATAAAAAAGTAAATAGAAGAGATTTTCTTAAGGGAGCAGGGATTTTGGGTGCTTTTGCCTTTGCTGCTCCACTATTTACAGACCCATTACAGCAGTTATTGGGTGATGTTTGGATAGATGATCTTCATGGTGTTGGTAACTTTACACAGGATTACACTGCTGCAAATGTTTTATATACCACTTGTGAACAATGTAATACTCACTGTACAATTAAAACCTTTGTGATGGAAGGGAAAAAGAATCAGCAATATAGCTCTTTAGTGAGAAAGATTGCTGGAAATCCATATAGCCCAATCAATATGGTTCCATATAATGCACTTGATTACTCTACCCCAATTGCAGCAGCAGCGGCAGGTTTTGGTTCAGTAGCTGTTGATGGAAGAGGATTTAGAGGTGGAAGAACATGTCTTAAGGGCCAAGCCGGAATTCAAACAGCATATGATGCAACACGTATCCGTACTCCATTAAAAAGAGTTGGTCCTAGAGGAAGTGGCAAATGGATAAGTGTGACATGGGAGCAGGCGATTGAAGAGATTGTGAATGGAAGTAATGATCTTGGGACTCCTGGACTAAAAAGCATGTGGGCTTATATTCCTCAAGAAGTAGTAATGGCCGATTGGGAAAAAGTAAATAACAAGGAAATGACCTTTGAGGATTTTGATCGTAAGTATAAAGAAGTGTTGATTGATACAAAGCATCCAGACTTTGGTCCTAAAGCAAACCAAATCGTGAACCTTTCAGGTAATCGAAGAGAATTTGTTCGCCAGCGTATTTGGGAGCAGGGATTTGGTAGCATCAATTCAGATGACCATGGTGGAGTTTGCGGTGTTACTCATGTAACCGGGAATATTCGTTCCTTTGAGCTAAAGAAAAAGAAAAAACGGATGTATCCTGATTTAGACCATGTGGAATTTATGATTGCGTGGGGAACCAACCCCGTTGTCGCAAATAAAGGACCAACATGGTTAGCACCAAAAATCACCAATGCGAAAGCCCGTGGAATGAAAATGGCGGTTATTGACACTAGGATGAGTAAAACAGCAGAAAAGGCAGATATTTGGGTTCCTATTGAGCCAGGAATGGACGGAGCATTGGCATTAGCAATGGGAAGATGGATTATTGAAAATAAGCGATATGATGAGCGTTATTTACGTAATCCAAATAAAGATGCCGCTACGTTAGATAATGAGCCAACATGGAGCGATGCTACTCACTTAATAAATGTGAGTGATCCGAAACGACAAAAATTAAGAGCTTCTGATTTAGGTTTAGGTACAGAAGAAGAATTTGTTGTGTTACAGAATGGTGTTCCAACACTTCACTCCAAGGCTGCAGAAGGTGACCTAGAGGTGGATACCACTATTAATGGTATACGTGTAAAGTCTTCCTTTACTCTATATAAAGAACGCGTAATGGAAAAAACGATTAAAGAATATGCATCGATGACTGGCATTGCAGAAGAGCAAATCATTCTATTGGCTAAGGAATTTACTTCTTATGGTAAGAAGGCAGCTATCATGTCTTACCGTGGAGTAGCGATGAATACGAACGGCTATTATAATACAAGAGCGATTAATATGCTTAACCACCTTATTGGAAATTACGATTGGAAGGGTGGAAGTATTACCACAGGAAAAAGATTTAGTGAAATGAAGGGGCGTTATGAACTTTTAAAGGTTCCTAAAGCGAATAAGGCATGGGGTATTCCTATTAGTCGTAGACAAACACCTTATGAGAAAACATCCTTATTTAAAACCGATGGAGGCTATCCTGCCCAAAGACCATGGTTCCCATATGCGGGTAGTACCTCTCACGAAGTAATACCAAGTGCTGCTGAGGGTTATCCATATTCTTTAAAGGCATTATTTATTCACCGAATGTCTCCAGTATTATCAATGCCGGGTGGACATAATTTAGTAGAGATTTTGAAGGATACTAAGAAGATTCCTTTATTTGTTGCAAATGATATTGTGATTGGCGAAACCTCTATGTATGCGGATTACTTATTACCTGATTTATCATATCTAGAGCGTTTTGGCCAGGAAACGATTTATCCTAATCAATTGCATAAAATCAGTAGTGTAATGCAACCTGTAACAAGAGTAATTCCTCAGGCAAGACCTGTAGAAGATATGTATATTGACATATTAAAGAAAATGAACATGCCGGGTGTTGGACAAAACGCTTTCCCAGATGGTTCATCATTAGACAGCTATGAAGATTTTTATTTAAAGATGGTTGCTAACATCGCGTTTGATGGGGAAAAACCTGTGCCAGATGCGACTGTTGAGGAAATTCAATTGTTTGAAGAAACTAGAAAAAAAGCGTTAGGTAAATATTTTAATCATGATGTGTGGAAGAAAGCAGTAAAACCAGAAGAGTGGAAAAAGGTTGTTTATGTTTTAAATCGTGGAGGACGCTTTGAGGCTCCAGGAAGTGAATATGTAGGCGAGCATGTGAAATATCAATTAGCAGATCAAGTAAACTTCTATGATGAAGGAGTTGCTAAAGGGAAAAACTCCTTTACGGGTGAATTTTTTGATGGCATTCCTCAGTTAAACCCTGTTAAAAATTATGAGGGAGATGAGGTAAAGTCAGATAAACCATTAAAGCTAATTAATTGGAAAGCTCGACATATGGGTACTCACCGAAATATTAATGATACATGGTTAAGAGAAATTAGACCAAGTAATCCACTTTGGATGAATCCTTTTGATGCGGATCGACGTGGTTTGAAAAATGGAGATAAAATTCGTATTGTTGCCAACCATCATACTGTAGAAGGTGAAGTTTTTGTAACTAATGGTATTCGTCCTGGAACAGTTGGTGCAGAATTTAACTTTGGTCATTATGCATATGGCTCAGCTCCAGTACAAATTGATAGTTATTGGACCAAAACACCTGCACCATATGGAAATACCAAATACAATTTCTTTGAACCGGGACATGAGGAAAGTGGTTATGCATTAGGTAGAAATACTGGATTCTCTATTAACTCTTTATTAGATTTAGATCCTATTCTTAAAAATAATGGACTTGTGGATTTAATCGGTGGTGGAGCATCACAGTATGATACAAGAGTAGAAGTTGTAAAGCGATAAGGAGGATGAAGCCAGTGGAGAATCAACAAGAAATTTTGGAACAGCAAGTGACGGAAAATATTTCTCAAACGTATGGCTTATTTTCAACTATCTTTTTAGGAGAATGGGAGAAACTCCTCTCCCTTCTTTCTAATAACAATGAGATTGATGAGGATCATTTTTTATCCTTTATCAATGAACTAAAAGGAACGGATCCACTTGAGTTAAAAATTCAGTATGATAATTTATTTGTTGCTCCAGGATATTATTTTGTTTCTCCATTTCAAGAATCCTATAGCAATGATGATGACCAAATAAGAGGAATTCTTGGCTCCTTATATGAACAAGCAGGAATTCATGAAAAGTGTGAGGAAAAAGGTGAATTGCCTGATCATCTTGGTTGCATTTTGGCCTATATGCAGTGGCTCGTACATTTAGAAAGCTTTGCGGAAAACAAAGAAGAGATGGCTCAACTTAGAGCATTACAAGCTGGATTTATCGAGAATCACTTACAATGGGTTAATAAATTGAAAAGTGCGGTTGTAAGAAAGCTAGAGTATGGTTTTATATTAGAGGCCTTACAGCAGCTGCAATTGTTTATTGAGTACCATCGTGAAGAATTATCTGGAAGTATTAATCAGTAAAGTAGATTTCACAAAAAATTTGTTTTTAGAACGCTCAATTTGAATTTTATCATGCATAATGAAAGTAAGCTTATACTAAAAAAGCTGGAGGGATTACGATGTGGTTTAATAATATTGGAGTGCCGGGTTTAATCTTAATCTTAGTGATTGCTTTAGTTATATTTGGACCTAGTAAGCTGCCTGAGATTGGTCGAGCATTTGGCAAAACATTAAAGGAATTTAAAAGTGCTACAAAAGATTTGATGGATGATGATGAGAAAAAAGCTTAAATAATTGTTACATTTTTTACTTAAATTGTTATACCTTCCTACCCCTATATACCCCTTCTCTAATGAGAAGGGGACTTTTACTTTTCTACAGGTTCTTGTGGATGCATCTACTTAACCGCTATAATTTGGATATGAGTTTTTAAAAAAACAAAAGGACGTTGATTATGAATATAAATCATACAACAAAGAAAGACTTAACCCTTCATTATGTATACCAGCTTTTAAAACGATTTAACATCATTGTCTATACGGGTAACCGGTTAGATGACATTGCTATTATGGAGTTAGAGTTAGAGGATTTGATCGAGTGGAAATTAATCACCGATGAAGAATTTATTCATGCTAAAAGAATTCTGATTCATTATGCAAATCAAGAAAAAAAAGAAAAAGAAATGAAATAAAATTAGGCAAAAAATTGACGGAAAATTATAAAAAGGGATTGTCAAAAAATCTAAAGCCTGATATTATTATACATAATAAAAAACTTTAATACTTAAAAGCGTATAAGCGTTAAAGCGAAAATAACAAGAAGCACAAAATGGGGAGAGATTCGTATGAAAAGGATAATAAAAGGGATTTTAGTATTTATTGTAATCAGTAGTATGGTGCTTACAGGTTGCTCCAATCAATCCAGTTCATCTACAGAAGAGAAAAAGGTTGTTGTTGGAATCTCGCAAATTATTGAGCATCCTTCTTTAGATGCTTCTAGACAAGGATTTATTGATGCATTAAAGGATTTAGGGTATGAGGAAGGAAAACAAGTTGTTTTTGATTACCAGAATGCACAAGGAAATAGAGACACATTAACAACAATTTCTCAAAAATTTGTAAATGATAAGGTAGATTTGATTTTTGCGATTGCAACTCCATCTGCATTATCGGCAGCACAACAAACAGACACGATTCCAATATTGATTACAGCAGTTACTGATCCAGTTGTTGCAGGGATCGTGAACTCTATGGATAAACCAGGAACCAATGTTACTGGAACAACAGATATGAATCCAGTGAAAGAACAGCTAGAGCTAGTAACTAAAGTAAAGCCTGATGCAAAGAAGGTTGGAATTATCTATAACACAGGTGAGCCTAATTCAGAGGTTCAAGTAAAAATGGCACAAGAAGTAGCATCTGACTTAGGATTGACCATCGAATTAATGGGAATTACCAATAGTGCGGAGGTAAAACAAGCAGCGGATTCTTTAGCAGCAAAAGTGGATGCTTTTTATATACCTACAGATAATACAGTGGTTGCAAGTATAGATTCCGTATTAATGGTAGCAGAAAATGCGAAATTACCAGTAATTGTTGGTGAAGGAGATTCTGTAAAACGTGGCGGATTAATCACTTACGGACTTGATTATTATAAGCTGGGATATCAGACAGGAGAAATGGCAGTTAAGGTACTAAAAGGAGAAGGAAACCCTGCTGAAATGGCCATTGAAAAGCAAAAAGAAATGAAGTTAATTGTTAATACATCTGCTGCAAAGAAAATGGGTGTGGAAATACCTAAGGATTTATTAGATAAGGCTGATGAAGTGATAGAGTAGAGCATAAGGAGAGCATAGCAGCAAGGGGGAGGCATTATGGGTATTGTTATTGGTTCTTTAGAGCAAGGTTTAATTTACGGATTTTTGGCTTTAGGGGTTTATTTAGCTTTTCGGATATTAAATTTTCCTGATTTAACGGTGGATGGTAGCTTCCCAATGGGAGCTGCTATTTCCGCTTTATTCATTACAAAAGGCTTAGATCCCTTTATTTCACTTGTTTTTGCAGGGATTGCTGGAGGCTTTGCTGGTTTATTAACAGGGCTACTTCATACAAAGGGGAAAATTAATGGACTATTAGCAGGAATACTTTCGATGACTGCTTTGTACTCCATCAATTTAAAAATAATGGGAACCTCAAATCTTTCTCTTTTTCGTCATGAAACTATTTTTACGCCATTAGCAAATTTATCCTCCTTTTCGTATACCATCTTTTTATTTTTACTTGTTTTTTTAGCCAAAAAGGTACTTGATTGGTTTTTAAGAACGGATTTAGGATTAGCTGTTCGAGCAACAGGGGATAATTCAGCAATGATTAGAAGCTTAGGTGTCAGCACTAATCAAACCATTATATTAGGATTAGTAATATCCAATGCTTTAGTGGGTTTAGCTGGAGGGATAATGGCCCAATATCAAGGCTATGCAGATGTGCAAATGGGAATTGGAATGATTGTTGTAGGCTTAGCCTCTGTTATTATAGGAGAAGTTATTTTTGGTACGATATCAATTGAACGAGTAACCTTAGCAGTTATTGGTGGGGCAATCGTTTATCGTTTAGTGATTGCTATTGCATTATATTTACCGTTTATCAGTCCTACAGATATGAAATTAATAACAGCGATGATTGTTATTATAGCGTTAACTATTCCTAAGTTTAGTCTGAGAAAAATAAAAAAAAATGAATCCACTCAAAAAAGCTTCTCAAACACGGTGATGCCTCAAATTAAAGAAGTGAAAAGGGAGGGCTAAACATGTTAAGAATTGAAGATATAAGTAAAACATTTAATCCAGATACTATTAATGAAAAGAAAGCAATTAGAGGAATAAATCTTCATTTATATAAAGGGGATTTTGTTACTGTGATAGGTAGTAATGGTGCAGGTAAATCTACATTAATGAACCTGATTGCAGGAGGGCACCCTGTTGATGCGGGAACCATCTCCATTGACGGGAATGATGTTACCAAATTATCGGAAAATGAGAGGGCAACATTTATTGGCCGTGTCTTTCAAGATCCAATGGCTGGCACTGCACCAACCATGTCTATCGAAGAAAATTTATCGATGGCCTATCAACGTGGAAAGAAAAGAGGTTTTCGACTGGCTTTAAATCGTCAATTAAGGGAATTCTTTCAATCTTCTTTAGAGGTTCTAGAATTGAATTTAGAAAATAGATTGCAATCGAAGGTTGGTTTATTATCTGGTGGAGAGAGGCAAGCATTAAGTTTACTTATGGCAACCTTTACAAATCCAAAGCTATTGCTGTTAGATGAACATACTGCAGCATTAGATCCCAAAAGGGCAGAGCTAATTACCAGACTTACAGAAAAAATAGTGAAACAAAACCATCTTACGACATTAATGATTACTCATAATATGGATCAGGCATTGAGATTAGGAAATCGATTATTAATGATGCATCAAGGGGAGATTGTTTTAGAACTTAGCGAAATTGAAAAAGCAAAGATGAAATCAAGGGATTTGATAGAGGCATTTGCAAGACTTAAAGGAGAAGACTTTGTAGATGACCGAGTTGCTTTAGGTTAAGTAAAGGAAAGTATAAAGTTTTCTATTCGAAATAAGAGCAGCTAACTTTATTTTTAGATAAGAATGCGGTGAGAATCCTCCTCCTTCTCATTGCATTCTTTTTTATTTTTGTAATCATGGCTTCCTAGATTAATAATTAATTGAGAATAATGGAAATTTTATATAGAATGATACTAAATACTAAAAATACTAAATTACATAATCGAGAAAAAGTAGGAGATGATCTCATGGAAATGTTTAACCTTGAAGGAAAAGTTGCAATTGTTACTGGCTCAGGTAAAGGGATTGGAAAAGGGATGGCTCTTGGACTAGCAGATGCTGGAGCAGACCTAGTAATAGTAGCAAGAACAGAAGAAGATATTCAGCAAACAGTGTTAGAAATAGAAGCTAAGGGAAGAAGGGCAATTGGAATATCTACCGATGTGAAGAAAAAGGAAGAAATAGAGGAGATGGTTGCAAAAGCCATTAATCATTTTGGGAAAGTAGATATTTTAGTGAATAACGCCGGAATGAACATTCGCACACCAGCTCTAGATGTGCCAGAAGAAGAATGGGAGACCATTATTCAAACAAACCTTAAATCAACCTTTTTTGCCAGTCAAGCAGTAGGTAGACATATGGTGGAACAAAATAGTGGATCGATTATTAATATTAGTTCTGTTGCAGGTCGTGTAGCATTAAGAACTGGAGCAGTTTATGCTTCTACTAAAGCAGCAATGATTCAAATGACGAAAACATTAGCTTTAGAGTGGGGTAGTCATAATGTAAGGGTAAATGCGATAGCGCCATGGTATTTTAGAACTCCTTTAACTGAGAAATTATTAGACAATGAAGCTTTTTATAATGAGGTTATTAGCAGAACACCATTAAGAAGAGTAGGACAAATTCCAGAATTAGTTGGACCAGCTGTTTTCCTTGCATCTGATGCATCAAGTTATATTACGGGTCATACGATTTTTGTTGATGGTGGAATGTCTATATACGGATTCTAAAAGGAATATATACATGAATTTGTAGTATAGGGGAAGGTTGTTGAACAGACATATGGGGACATACATTCGTGATTTAATGAACATGTCTGTAGGAGTAAAAAGGTTTATCCTAACAGAATCACTACTTGGTATAGGGGTCGGTATTTTTTCATTAGTCTTTAATCTACACTTGTTAGAGATGGGCTTTAATGAAGCGGAAATAGGAGAAATTAATTCGATTGGAATTTTAGTAATGGGATTTTTTTCAATACCGATTGGACTTTTGGCAAATAAGCTTGGTCGAAAAAAGCTTTTAGTTGGTGGTCTGTTAATAATGGGGATTGGATATGCTGGAGTTGGATTTGGAGAAGCAGCATATTCGTTTTATCTAGCTCAGATTGTTATTTCATTTGGAATTACTTTACTTATTAATTCTGAGATACAGTTGCTATTTAACTATAGCAGGTCAAAACGGGAAGAAACACAAGCATATAGTATGTTGTTTTCTGTATTTACATTTTTTACTGGTGTGGGAACTTTAATTGCAGGGTTTATTCCTAAATTGTTTGATCAAGGAACAAGTACATATCAAAGCTCATTAATTATTTCTGCATTATTAATTATTATATCTGCTTCATCACGGGCAATTTTACTGCCGAGGGAAGAACTAGAGGATAAAACGATTAAAGTTAATTTTTCTTATAGAGATTTATTTAAACAATTTCAAAATAAATCCTTATGGATATTTTCCTTTTTTACATTTATAATTGGAGCTTCCTTCTCAATTCTTGTTCCTTTTTTTAATATTATTGTAAAGTTTCGAATGGATTGGGGAGATGAAAGGCTCTCTTTATTGTTGACTGTTAACGGATTCTTTTTATTTCTAGGGTCATTTATAATGCCATATGCTTTAGAAAAGTTAGGCATTCATAAACTATATCTTTATTCTTTTGTTTCAAATATTATTTTTTCAGGGATTTTGTTTATGGTGCTTCCGATACCACTGTTTATATTCACTTTTTTATTACGTAGTGGTACATTTACAATGCTAAATAATTTAATTGAAAGCCAAACAATGCAAGCGATAGACGAAGCAGATCGTAATTTATATGCAGGATTAAAAACAGTATTGAGAAGTATTGGTTCGTCCATTTCTAGTTACATTGCAGGAATCATACTAGCAACTCAAAATTATTTCTTGCCGTTTTTAATAGCTGGAATCCTTCTCACATTTGGGCTAATCTATTATTTGGTCATGATTAAATCTATTTATGAAATAAAATTAAAGGATAATTTTCTATAAGGCTAATAGAAAAGGCATACAATCCATCTTGCATGGATTATATGCCTTTTTTTGGTGGGAAAATATTGCTTTTTAATTATCTTTAGGACGATTCGATTTCTTATAATAATAAGCTAATCCAATCCAAAGGATTCCTACAATAATCGTGATGGAAGCTCCAGCGATTCCGTGTGTTTGATAGAAAAAAATACTAGATAGTAAAGCAATAATGGCAACAAAAATGCTAGCAAATGAAGCGGCATCTGTATTCAAAATTAATCCCTCTCTTATCTATATTTATTTGATTAATATTGTATCATAGATTTTGCGCAAAAGTTTGATTGAAGAAACCTTCTCTTTGAATTAATATGAAAGGATGGAAACTATCAGAGAGGTTTGAATAGAAATGACACAAATAGAAAACAGCTTAGAACAAAATTCGTTATCAAGAAGTAGTTTTTTAATATTAGTTATGGCAGTGACCATTGCTGGCTTTAGTCAGGGGATGCTTTTACCAGTATTAGCAACATTATTAGAAAGAGAAGGAGTTAGCTCAGCTTTTAACGGTTTAAGTGCTGCATCTTTATATTTAGGAATGCTAGTTATTTCTCCATTCTTAGAAAAACCGATTAGAAAGTGGGGCTATAAACCGATAATCCTATTTGGGATGGTCTTAGTAACAATAAGTGTTGGACTGTTTCCTTTTTGGATGAATTTCTATTTTTGGATTATTTTACGATTTGTGGTTGGTCTAGGAGACACAGCTCTTCATTATGCAACACAGCTTTGGATTACTTCTAATGTTACTGCAGAGAAAAGAGGAAGAAGTATCACATTATATGGCCTATCCTATGCAATTGGATTTGCAATTGGGCCATTAGGTCTGATGCTTCTAAAGATAAATGATTGGTTTCCCTTTATCATCACAGTAATTTTATTTTTATTGGCTTTTTTTCCAATTAGTAGTCTAACTAATATTACCCCAAAGGAAATGGAAGCGCAGAATCAACATAATCGTTATATTAGTGTCTTTGCTGTGGCTGGAATTGCAATGATGCCATTCTTCATATTTGGTTTCTTAGAATCTAGTTTAAATTCGATTGTACCTTTATATGGTTATCGTACTGGATTAAGTTTTTCCACTATTTCATTGCTACTATTCTCGTTTGTTATTGGAAGCTTAGTACTACAATTACCACTTGGTATACTAAGTGATCATATTGGAAGAAAACTTGTCTTAACGATTACTACATGGATAGGTGGTATATTATTTCTATTAATTCCAACGATTACACATGAAATTGGATTATATATTATATTTGCAATGGCTGGTGGGTTTGTGGGATCATTGTATTCCTTGGGCTTAGCTAATATTGCTGACATACTTCAACCGTCATTACTACCTACCGCGAATATGATTGCTACAATTCTTTTTGGAATTGGCAGTATGATAGGGCCATATTCAGGAGGTCTTGTAATGGATTTAGGTCAGCCAAGCAATTTGTTTTATTTAATCGGGGTAATTGTTTTATTGTTTGCTTTATTGTCTCTCATTCAGCTTGTCCATATAAGAGAATTTAACAAGAGAGCCCAAGCTAATTTCATTAAAAAATAACCATTAATAGATAAATAGATGAGCCAGAAATCTGGCTCATCTGTAACTATTTCTCAATACAGAAGCGTTAACAACACCAAATCCTTGAGAATAAAAGGATGCATCCTCTAACGGGATGGCAGTCTGCTTCATAAATGTAATAAGATCCCTAGTACTTAAATTAGGAAATTTACTTAGCATTAAGGCTGAAACGCCAGTAACATGGGCAACAGCCATGGAAGTACCACTTAGTTCGCGATAAGAATTATTCATCCAAGTAGAGATGATTTTCTCACCTGGAGCTGCCAAATCTACCGCCCCACCAATTGTACTAAATTTAGATATTTTATTTTCTTCATTAATAGAGCTTACAGCAATGGTTTCTCCGAACTGGGCTGGATATTCTAATCTTCCTCTTGTACCTTTATTGCCTGAAGCGGCAACCATAATTATTCCAGCTTCTTGTGCTCTTTTTATGGCTTCTCTAAAGGTTGGACTAGGCTCATTAAATCCAAAGCTCATATTAATGATGTCCATATTATGATCAATACACCAATCAATCCCCTTAATAATATCAGAGAGTTTTGCGGTACCGTCCTTATTAAATGCTTTAACAGCATGAAGACTTACTTGTGGTGCCACTCCAACAACTCCGATGGTATTATTAACAGCGCCTATAGTTCCTGCAATATGAGTTCCATGACCATTGTGATCATATGGAGGTAAAATAGGAGATAGTATATTTACACCACCCCTAATGTTCTTTTCCAAATCAGGATGGTCGAATGAAATTCCTGTATCAATAACAGCAACCCTTACTCCCTTTCCTTGAGCATTGCTCCATACCTTGTCAGCCCCTACTCGCTTAATCCCCCAAGGAATCACTTGTGGTTTAGGCAAAATTTTACCCATTACAGGAATATGGATTTTCACTTCAATATCTTCTTCAATCTGATAAATATCAGGATGGTACAAATATTCATTCGTATAGGATTTAGGGAAAAGCCCAACAAAGGCATTTAATTTCTTTAGATATTTTAAATTTTTTGTTGGACAAAAGCTTAACCTTCGATAATAAGGAAATGGTTCAACATTAGATTTCATGAAAATAATTTTTCGAACATATTGTTCCTCTCGTTTATTTCCCCTAGAAAAGGGAAATGGCGATGGATTCCAGAAATGAGGAGACATTGACATCCCCTCCTATTTTTTTTTCTTTTTTGCAGTTTGTGAAATTGCGTGATTTAATTTCCTTGCTTGTAAATCACTTATTAATTTTTCATCCTTTAAAAATTCTAATGCTGCACCAACACTGCCGGTTTCTTGAATTTGCTTTGCTAAACGCTGTAATTGGTCTGTGCTTGCAGGAGCATTTGTAATTCGTTGGACATACTCTACAAGTCCCTCAGTACCTCTTGTATCTTTCACTTTTTTCGCTTCATTTAAGAATTGAGTAAGATAGTCCTCTGTCATAATTTCTTGACCCATTACCGTATTAATTAAATCAACAAAATCTTTTTTTGTAGGTTTTTGGTTAGCCACGAAATCATTCCTCCTTTACATTATAGCTTACTAGAGAGAAGCTAAATTGGTGTTGGGATACATGCCTAGAAATAGGTGAAATCATAAAAATGGGCTTTTTTAATTGACCATTTTATTTTGTTTTCAAATAAATGGGCGAAACGTAGGGCCTAGTGGGTCATAGCATATAGAGAGAAAAATGATGGGCTTTCATTCAGAGGAGGGATTTAAGTGAGTTCCCATAAAAAAAGTTCAAAGCATAAATCAACCCGCGTATCTGATTATAAAAGAACTCCCAGAACAATGAGATTAGAGGAAAATCAACAAAGTCAATTTCCAGCATTAATTCCAGAGTCCTTTAATCTTAGTGCTTTAAAAAATATTGATTTAGTAGGTAAAATCGATGAAATGAGAAGTCTCACCAAAGAATTGTCAATTATGGCTAGACAATTAGAGCAATGGATGAGTGTAGCTCATACTATTGGCATGGCGTTTAAAGATAATGGGATTCTCAGAGATGTAGTCAAGGCAGTAGCTAATGTAGGTTCTGCGCCAGCAGCAGGTGCAACAGGAGGAACATCTACTGGTAGTAAAGCAAAGCAAGGGAATAAACCAAAAGAGTCAAGAAGACCAGTTCCACCCCCATTCCCATTTCCGTTCTTCCAAAACAGTAACAATGAATTCGAGGATGATGGTGAAGTAGAAGAAAGTAGAGGGAATAGGCCTTCAAATGAACCAATAAATTTTATGGAGATTTTAACCAATCCAGCATTTCAAGAAATTGTTTCTAAACTATTTTTACAAAAAAAATAACATTAGCTAAGGATAGCCAAAAAAGAAAGCCGTAAAGAACGGCTTTCAGGCTGTCGAGAAAGTCTCGGCAGCTTATTTTTATACAAATACTTTAACAATTCACCGCTGTAATATGTTATAATAAAGTATATACAGAACGAGTATTGGAGGAAAATTCCGTGTTGAAATCAGATAAAAATAAACAATCAAATTTTGAATTTAT
>DJVJ01000012.1 GCA_002441135.1 Caryophanales bacterium UBA6259
CCTCAGGGAGCACGTGATTTTTAGCGGGTGAGAGGGCTGCACCCGCTCATGGACTCGGGGATTTACGTGTTGGGTCTTGATCAGCTGATGCGTGGGTGCTCCTTCAAACAACCTTATTGATTTCTAGTTTGTATTTTTCTGCGTAAACCCTATAATTTCGTTCCAAGACTTATTTTTTATAATTTCGTGAAAATCTATACTGTTGCTGTATCTATTAGATAGGGACCAATTCATTCTTCGAAAGCAATTGTTTACTTATTAAACAAAAAGGAGATTAACATGGCTTATTGAAGTTAAACCCCCGATTGTTAGTACAAAATGTTGGAAGAAATCCAATGAATACAACAATCATTTTAGTGCAATAGAAAATTGAAACCTGGAGTGTATTCATTTGCATGAATTTCGAGGTTCTCCTTTAATGCTGTTGCAAGTTTTTCTCCATCGTGTTCCTTTAATAGGCTAATATATAAGCGATGTTCTTTCTTCATTCGTGTGGGATAATTTTCAGAATATGCCATCTGAATACGTAGGATTGCAATCTCATCCCAAAGCATGTCTATAATTCTCAATAAGATAGTCATTTCTGAAGTTTCATAAATAGTCATATGGAATTGACGATTCTTTGTGTATATCTGCTGAGTACTTTCTAACCCATTAGGTTGATCAACAATATTTTCTAATTCTTCTTGAATAATTTCCAATTTATTGATTACATCAGAGTTTACTTTTTCAGCAGCAAATCGACACGCAACCGGTTCAAGCATACAGCGTAACATATAAACTTCTTTAATTCTTTCTGGTTCAAGCTTTTTTATAGACGCCCCCACGTATGGGACGTAATCAACCAATCCACGACTTTCTAATATATGGATTGCTTCTCGCGCCGGCACCCTGCTCACTCCAAATATTTTAGCTATTTCATCTTCTATTATTCTTTGACCTGGATTAAGTTTCCCTTCTATAATCCAATTCATAATCTCATCAGCGATGATGTCTTTCATCCGCTTATTTGATAACTTTACTTTTTTTACTTGAAGATTTAGTTTTTTGTTCATTAGCTGGATATTCATTATTAATTTATGGCAAAATTGTTTATATTCTTAATCATTCTAATTTATTAATGATTATGCCGAGCTTTTCCATAATATTATACATTATAGTTACTTTAGCTGTTTCCTCGACTAGTTCAGCATTGTGTTCAGCTTCAAGAATATCTTTTCCCAAAGCGACAATTCCATGTCCCAGTAGAATGAATGCAGGCAGTTTAGGATTTTTGTTTAATAATTCAGAAATATAGTGTTCATCTTCAGGTCGTACTACAGGTGATGGTATTTCAATAATTGGGATTGGACAATTAAATTTAAGTTTTAGATGTTGTGTTATCACCGGTAGCTCGTTTTTTGTAAAAGACCAAGAAATTGCCCATGGACTATGGCAATGCATAATTCCACCAATATTTGGCCTTAATTTGTAAATCAAACCGTGTAAGAAAACTTCTCTAGTAGGTGAATCAGAAGTTTCGGACTTTATATTCCCATCTAAATCTGTTAATACGAATCCCGATCCAGTTTTAGAACAGTCTATAAATGATCCACCGCTAGATTTAACAATCATTAAATCTTGATTTAAGATTTTTGCTGATAAATTTCCACCATTTCCTGTCTGCATTCCTCTTTTGTACGCACGATGAGCTGCTGTTTCTAAACCGAGTAGAATATCAGGATAAGATTCATTATTCATATTTTTCTTCCCATACAGGCAATACATTATTAATTATTTTCACAAATTGTTGAGAGTCCCAAGCAGATCTCCCAATAAAAAGTCCATCAACATTGTCTAATGATAATAATTGACAAGCATTTTCTTGATTTACACTTCCACCAAAAATAACAGGTATATTTATCGTATTTTGAAATAAATTCTGTAGAGTTCTTTTTATTGTCAAATGCCTTTCAGAAACATAGTCAGGTTCGGGAGGAGTTCCATTTATCCCTATTGCCCAAACAGGCTCATAAGCGATCCACACCTTATTAATATCATTGAGGTTTACGCCATAAAGTCCCTTTTTGATCTGGATATTAATGGCTTCATCTGCAACTCCGTAATTTTTCTGATCTAAAGTTTCACCAACACATAGCAGTGCGATGAAATTGTGAGCTAAGGCAGAAAGAACTTTTGCATTTTCCTCCTCATCAGTCTCTCGAAAGTTTTGTCGTCTTTCACTATGGCCTATTTCAATGATGTCTATCCCCAATTCTGATAGCATAATAGGTGAAATCTCACCAGTAAATTGGCCATATTCCATCGGATGCATGTTTTGAGCACCCAATAATATTGATCCATCAGAGATAATTTTACGAGCATGATATAAAGTTGTAAAAGAAGGGATCACAAATAACGTAATGCGGTTTATCAGTTCTTGTGTAAGTTCATGTAAACTCAATAGGTATTCTGAAGTTTCACGAATTCCCTTATACATCTTTAGGTTTGTACCTATTAATAATTTGTTCATTATATATTATTTATTTATTACTTATTCTTGCGGTACGAATTATCAATAATGCACATCGCATCAACTTTTGGCTGTGAAGGTCCATTTGGGATATATGTTAGGTTTAACCATTCATAAAGTATCTTTTTTGCTAGTTCACTGCCAATCACTCTAGCCCCCATACATATTACGTTTCCATTATTAGAAAGTCTAAGTCTTTCCGCGGAATAATTATCATGGCACACTCCTGCAAATATTCCTGGAAATTTATTCGCAGTCATCGCCATTCCAATTCCTGTTCCACAAAGTAAAATACCCTCTATTGTATAATCTGATTCAATTATTTTCTGCGCTACTCTTTCAGCTATTGCCGGATAATATGTCTGGTCATTTTTATTTTGAACTCCCATATCTTCAAACGGAATACATTCTTGAGTTAGTAATTTTATTAGTTCATTTTTCAGGTCAATTGCTGCGTTATCACATCCAATAACAATTTGTTTTTTCACGTTTTTTCTCCAAAAGTTTTTTAACTCCAAGTTTCTATAGCAGCTTGTAGTTCTCTCGATTCCCTAGCTGCTTCTCCAATACTGATTCCTTGAATAGATGAATCAACCGCTCTAGAAATCGCTATTGCACCTGCACGAGGTCCCATAGGATGGCCCTGAATGGCTCCTCCAACCCCTAAGATAATATCCATCCCTGTTTCCTTTATTACATTATCAACATTAAGTGGTGTAAGGCCACCTCCCACAGTAATAAAAGTCGGTTTTATCTTACCCATTGGCAAACTTTGTTTTTGTAAAACCTTTAAAAATTCTAAATATTCAATTCCTTCTTTACTCTTGGGATACATTGTCATAATCATATCAGCCCCGGCCAAACGGGGAATTGTTCCGATAATTACTTCGGGTGTTATTCCTGACCATGATGATTGCATTATGCCAACCCCTGCATAATGCCCCATTATTATCATGTCTTTTCCAAAATTTCTTGATATATCCATTAAGGCATCTAGTCCTGTGGGAATAAAATTAATCATGACACCATCACAACCAATTTCCATTGCCTTCTTTGCATTTTCAAACATTCTGGTTGGTAAATCTGTTATGTTCGGAATATATAGAACTTTCCTGCCCGTTTCTTCAAATATTCTTTTTGCAGCTAATTTAAAAAGTTTTATCCGATCTATTACATTCGAAATTGGAATTGAAGAGAGCACTTCGTCATCTTTAACTATATCCACTCCTCCAATCCCAACCTCATAGAATAACTTAGCAGCATCCTCTGGTTTCATACCTAAATTAGGTTTAAGCATATTCAGTATCAGAGGTCGATTGTAAACACCAGTAAATGAGCGTATACCAGATACTCCATGATTAGGACCATCAAAGCGATCTAAAGCATTTGTTGTAAAATTTACATCAACTAATTTAATTTTGAGAGATGTAGAAACATCATTTCCAACTAATCCGGTCATAATCATAGAAAAACTATTATTGAAGTTCTTCATTGGAAACGCAATATCAAAAACATAAGAAGGACTTATTTCATGATTCGATTGTATTTCAATTAAACTTAATACTCTAGCCTGATAGTCTTCAATCATCTCTTGTGTAATCCCAGGTATTGGTAACCAAGTTCCAATGCTCTGACCTATTGCAAAATCAGCCAATCTTTTTAAGACAGATTTTTCATCCACAGCGTTTAACAAATAACGTGCAATTAAATAATCTTTGTCAATGATCGATTCTAAATTAGAGTATGGTAAACTAAAATACATATTATAGTTCTCCGATAAGCCCTGTTATCGTATTTGCTACGGTTTCACTAAAAATCGGATCAGAAATATGGGCATCTAATTCAATAATCTCAATATTTGAGGGTAAATTTTTATGTAGTTCTTCAAATATTGCATTATCAACTTCAGGATCGAACAAATTTTCTCCGATTTTTGTTTCAGTTCTAAGACCTTTTAATGGGATGACCATTGCGCCTTTTCTGCTATAATTTTTTAACCTTTCACACACAATATTCACAGAACTAACAGCCTCTGCTGGAAATACCTTTACATGCACTATATTTTTATTATGCATTGTAAATTTCCTTTTGTTGGGATCGCCAATAACACCATTGAAAAAATCATCCTTTAGAACATCAATAAAGTCGAGTCCAGCAGGTGAGAGAACAAGGGGTATGTTCATTTTTACAGCACCTTTCAATCGGTTTTTTGCTCCTTTGGAAAAACCAAGATTAAAAACATCTTCAGCAATTATTTCATGCAGACAAAGATCCATTGAGGCCCTAATCGATCCTGATTCAATAAGTTTTTCCATTGCTATTCCACCAACCCCAGTAGAATGAAACGCGATGACCTGATATCCTTCATCCTCCACCAAATGAATCGCTCGTAATATACCTTCTTCTGTCGCACCCATTAATGTAGCACCAATCGCAAATTCATTATTTTTTAAAGGCTCACCAGCAAATTCAACCATTCCAATTACGGCTGAGGCTGCATTCCTTATCATCAATGCAGTAAGGGAATTAATGCCTGTAAAATCTGCAATGGAAGGCAACAGGGTAATATCACTCGAGCCAACTAATGAGCCACAGGTCCTAAAGCCAGAAGCAATTGTTGATAGTAAAACTTTAGGAATTCCAATAGGAAGCAACTGCATGGCAGAAGAATTTATGAGCGAATTCTGTACTCCTCCCAATCCTAATACACCATGTATTCTTCCTTCACTTATCAGTTTTGGAAGTAAAGCACATAAACTCAAACGCATAATTTCTATTGCTTGCGCCTTAGAATTAGCTTCAGTTAATTGCTCATTTCTGAATCCAGCTTCTTGAATAACCTCGAAGGGAGAAATATCCGCATTAATTCCTTTTCCTGGACGCGTCGAAATATCAATGGTTAATACATTCAAACCTTTCGAAAGAATGAACTCCCTAGCGTAATCTAACTCTTTCTGTTTAGTATCAAAGGTAGAAATTAATGCGATTGTTTTCATGCAAATATATTTTTATGCCCCTATAATTGGTCTTGCAGAAAGGCTCTCATAAAGACTTGTTTCATGACTTAATAATATATGGTCGATACTTTCGGCTCTTTCTTTGGTGATCTCTAGACTCTTCCATGTTTCAATAATATCAGCAAATCGTGCTGGTGGGGTTACGGTGTACCCAATTTCTGGTATGGGTTCAAAATTACGCAATCTGAAAGCTGAGTCTCCACCACAGATATAACGACCATTTAGTGTATCCACTTCTATAGACATATGTCCAGGCGAATGCCCAAAAGACTCAAAACATCTTACACCCTCCACTATTTCGGTTTCCCCTTGAATTGTGTCTATTTTTTTTCCTTCAAACGGACGGGTAATACCTAGAAATGGGTGCTCGTAGCTTTTATAGTATAAGGGAATTGGATCTAAAGCGAATGCATACTCACGTTCATGTGCTATGAAAATAGCTTTAGTAAAATGATCAAGATAAAACGTATGATCCCAGTGCATATGCGTAAAAATTACATAATTGATACTATCGCATGGAATGTTAATTTTTTCTAGTTGCTCAAAAATTGCTTCACCTGGTGCCTGCCATGATCCAGGATGATGGTATTTATTAGCTCTTTCAGTCCAACACATCCCAGCGTCAACCAATATCCTATACCCGTTACCTTCTAAAAGAAAAGTTAACACGGGAAGGGGTTCTTTTTCATCCTTTATGCCTTCTATATAAGCATGTACAGAGTGGTGATAGTGATATTGTTTTGGATAGGTAGGTACAAAGCCTGTATTAATTGGTCTAATTGTAAAATTTGCCATTATTTTACTCCTCTATTAGCTTATTGACGCTTTTCTTTGCTCACGTTGTTTTCTACTAAAAATATCAAACCATACAGTGATGATAATAACTAAACCTACAGCAAGGGACTGTAGATAGCTATTTATACCTATTAAATTCATTATATTACTAATTATAGTTAATATGATGGCCCCTATCACTGTTCCAAAAATTCCCCCCTCACCACCAAGTAATGATGTCCCTCCCATCACCACTGCAGCCACTATTTGTAATCCATATGAATTTCCCATGTTTGCATCTGCAGCATTTAATCTTGCTGTCATCACAATACCACCCAAAGCAGCTGTAAGTCCGCTTAATGCATACGCTTGAAGTGTAATCAAAACAGTTTTTTGTCCTGAATATAATGCTGCTGCAGGATTGGACCCAAGCATATAAATATTGCGGCCCAAAGTTGTTTTTTGTAATATTATTGCTATCACAATAATTAATAACGCGGAAATTATAATTGGAATGGGTATAGGCCCTAAATAACCAACCCCAATTGGAGTAAAATTCCTTGGAAGGTCATAAATCACAGCCCCTTGCATGACAATCGTCGCAAGACCAAGTACCACCATGTTTGACCCATAAGTTGCTACAAATGGAGGTAACTGTAATACACCAACCAAGAAACCATTGAATAAACCAACAACTAACCCTATTAGAAGACCTATTATTATTACAACAATAATATTAATATTACTCAATAATAATTGGGCAACAATACAACCTACTAAAGCCGCTGTATTATTGACTGATAAATCTATGCCACCGGTTAAGATAACCGCTGTAAGACCCGAACTAAGTATCATTAAGACGCTTGCTTGTCTCAATATTGTAATTAGATTATCACCACTTAAAAACGATTCACTTAATAAAGTTGATATACCCATGACGAATAATAAGGCCATGAATGTGAATAAATAATTAGTATTTATTAGGCTTTCTTTTATTTTTGAAATTCTCATGCTACTCTTATTAATTCTTATTTTAATTTATTGACTCCGTCTTACAATAGCATCAATAATAATTGCAAATAAAACTACAGCTCCAATGATTGCACTTTGATATATTGATGAAATATTTGCCATTACCAAACCATTTTTTAATACTTGAATTAAAAGAACGCCAAAAATAGTTCCTATTACTCCTCCTCGACCTTCGCGCATTGAAGTTCCACCAAGCAAAACCGCCGCAACTGAATTGAATTCAAATCCATTCCCGGCAATGGGATTACCTGATTCTATACGACACGCCAACATAATTCCCGCTATTCCTGCCAACAGCCCAGTAAGTGTGAAGATTTCTATCGTTGCTCTGTCAGTTTTAAATCCAGCTAGAGTTAATGCTTCTGGATTGCCACCTAATGATCTAACCCTTGCTCCAAATCGAGTTTTTTCGAGAATTAAAAACGTTATTAAGACACACGCTATTCCTACCCACACTATAAAAGGAATGCCCAGAAAATTACCCTTTGTAACTTTTCGATAAATTTCTTCCTGAAAATAAATAGAAGAACCGTTAGAAATAGTTAGTGCAATGGAATTTAATATATTAGCCATTCCTAGAGTAGCAATAAAAATTGGAAGCTTTAATTTTGAAACAATTACTCCATTTAAGAAGCCAGCTAATACAGCTGTGCTAATCGCTAAAATCATGGCAAGGATTAATGGCGTGCCATTCTTCATCAAAAGTATCCAGAGTACGCTGATTAGATTTAATGATGCGCCAAGAGAAAGATCAGTGCCTTGGATCAACACAATTAATGTTTGCCCACAGGAAATAATTAATAAAGGCGTTAATTGAGTTAATATACTCATAAGATTTGATACTGAAAGAAAATTGTTTATTCGTATACTAAATATTAATATTAATAATAAATCAATCCATACTGCCGGGGGGAAAGATTTTAATACATTCGATAATTTAATTAGCTTATATTTTGGCGAATCAGAAAAAGATAGTTGTCTCAACATAATTTTCCTAAAACCATTAATTTTCCTATTTCTTCTTCCGTTTTTTCCCCTCGTTTATAATGGTCAATGATATATCCATCTTTCATGATATAAATCCTATCAGACATTCCAACCACTTCGGAAAGCTCTGAGGAGATCATAAGAATACTGTTTCCCTGGGTTGCTAAATTGTCAATAAGAGAATAAATCTCCATTTTAGCGCCTACATCAATTCCTCTCGTCGGTTCATCAAAAATCATAACTGTTGACTTTGCTGCTAGCCACTTGCTAATTACCACCTTTTGTTGATTTCCACCAGATAGTTGCCTCACGATTCTTCTAACATCTGGAGGATGAATGTTTAATAACTTTATGTATTTATTAGCTATCTCTATGTTTTTTCTTTCAGATATAAAACCTGATGGAAAAAATATCTTTAATCCAACAGCAACAATGTTCCAAGCTAACGATGCTTTCAATGCCAAACCAAATCGTTTACGATCTTCAGGTAATAATCCTAAGCCCATCTTTACTGCAAGATTAGGTGGTATTCCTGTAATATCGGTTCCATTTAGAACTATTTTTCCAGATCTCGGCTTATCAATTCCGAAAATCATACGTGCCAACTCTGTTCTTCCTGAACCTACTAAACCCGCAATGCCAACAACTTCTCCTTTATTCAAAGTAAGTGAACAAGAGTGTACTCGACCTTTTTTATCGCTTAATTCCTCTACTCGTAAACACTCACCCTCATAAACATTTGGCGTGCGTACATACACTTGAGATATGTCACGACCAACCATTAAATTGACAAGTGCATCATCACTTAACTCACCATTTTGGATGGTTCTAATAAATTTCCCATCTCGAAGAATAGTTATACGGTCTCCAATTTTATGGTATTCCTGCATCCTATGTGATACATAAATAATCCCTAAACCCTTTTGCCTTAACTTGTTGATTTGTAGGAACAATAATTCAGTTTCCCGTTCACTTAAAGAAGCTGTTGCTTCATCGAAAATTATTATTTTAGGGTTAAATGATAACGCCTTGGCGATTTCAATCATCTGCTGAGTAGCCACATCAAACTTTAACACTGGAGTTTTAAGATCAATATCCTGGCAACCTAATATATCAAGGAAACTTTTTGCTTCCTGTTCCATTTTCTTATAATTAATAATTTTTGTAAATTTATATTCTGGTTCTCGATTTAAAAATATGTTTTGGGGTGCATTTAAATACGGTACCATTGTGAGTTCCTGGTAAACAGCAGCGATACCATGATCAAGGGCATCTTTTGGGTCGGAAAAGGAAACTGGTTCATTATTTAAGTACATTTGTCCGGAATCAGGTTTATATACACCTAATATACATTTAGCAAGTGTAGATTTTCCCGCACCATTTTCACCTACCAGTACATGTACTTCCCCCGCCTTAAGTGTAAAGTCAACGTCACTTAAGGCCACCACACCTGGAAAACTTTTAGTAAGCCCTTTAACCTGTAATAATGTTTCTTCCATATATGCTGTAATGTCATCAATAAAAAATGTCTCAATTTTTGTTCAAATTTTCAAATTTGGGGCGGTCCTATAGGACCGCCCCAAATGCACATTTCAATTCAATGTGTTACTTGAACCAAGCATAGTTTTCGATATAGTCATCAACGTTTTCTGGAGTAATTAATGGATTATGTCTTTCAGAAGGAAATGGAATGAAATATTCTGGAGGGACTGTACCATCATTTAAATATTGGACAAGATAAGTAATAGCCAAATAAGTCGATCCAAAGGGGTCTGTATTATAAGTTACAGCTAAGTCGCCATCTTTAATTGCTTGAGTGGCATCCTTTGATCCATCAAATCCGCCTACCAATATATCCTTCAATCCCGCTGCTTTAATTGCCTGAATTGCTCCTAATGCCATTTCATCATTACACGCAATTACGATCTTCAATTGTTCCTTCACACCTTCACGCTGAAGAAGATTTTCCATTACCTGCATACCTTGGGCACGATTAAAATTCGCTGTTTGAGAATCAATTAATGTATATCCTGGATATTCCGAGAGAGCTGCTAAAATACCTGCTTTTCTCTCTTCTGCATTTTGAGCACCTGGAGGACCTTCTAGAATTACTACGCCACCAGAACCGCCACCGTTTTCAAATAAATACTTAGCTACAACGTAACCAGTCTCATAATAATCAACACCGGTGCGCATCATTGATCCAGATGCTGACGCTGTGCCAATTGATACAACTGGAATTCCAGCTTCATTAGCAGCATTCACTCCAGGCATGATGCCATTGGAATCAGAAGGATGTATCACAAATCCGTCAACCCCTTTCTGAATTTGTGCTTCCATAATGGAAATTTGCTCCTCGATGGAATCTTGTTGAGCCGGTGCAAGCGTTACCACTTCCACCCCAAGGTCTTCCCCAGCTTTCAAACCACCCTTCCACATGCCATTCATATACGGATTGGTTGAATTTTTTGTTAGCACCACAATCGTGTATTTCTCGTTTGATTTAGTTTCCGTTTGAATTTTTGTTCCTATGCCTGTAACCGGTAGTTCTAGCTGCGTTTTAGCAAAATCACTTGCACGACTAACATTTACGTTTTTAGAAAAATCTGGTTTCGTAGTAGGAGTGTTAGGTTTTTCTTCTGTAATAATTTCAGGTGATGTATCGATTTTGGCCGTATCGGATGGACTTGTCAAGGTCGTAGAAGGTTGAGATGTACATGCCGTTATTGACACAATGAACAAAATACAAATAAGACTGACAAACTTTTTCATGGTTAGCTTCCTCCTTTGAAGCATTGGTGAGAAAATTAGTATACAATATACCTGTATACAATCCGATAATAAACCGTTAATCTTATTTTGTCAAGAGTTCGTGCCACTTCTTTATACTAGAATTCTCACATGTCTACAATGATTCATGCCAGGTATAATACTGGGTGTTTAGAATTAGTAAGAGAAAATGATATTATTCTGAAAGAGATGGGCATACAAATTACTACCCTATGAGATTATTAGAAAGTATCCATAATAAAATCCAGGGCAGCGCCGCTTGCGGCAACGGAATTTGACCGGCCGGCCCTCTCGCGGCTCCAGGCAGGAGCTGCTACAGCAATGTTTGGACACGTGCCGTATGTCTACCGCCTGTATGAGGGCGAGGGGCACGGCTTCCGCAAGGCCGAGACGCTGGTCGACTATTACCAGACCGCAGAGCGCTTCCTCAGGGAGCATGTGATTTATAATGTATCAAAAGGAGCTTCATGATGACAATCAACCCC